>CAYVYZ010000005.1:0-15685 GCA_964455875.1 uncultured Planctomycetia bacterium
CCTCTTTTCTTTCTCTCTATGGGAATAAGCGGACTTATTTTGATAAGATAGCGATTAGCGAATAGCGTATAGCGGATAGAATTAGGGTGTAGAGTGTAGGATGGAGGGTGTAGTGAATAGCGAATAGTTCGTATCTCGTTGTGCGTACTGCGTATCGCGTATAGAGTGGAGATCGAGAAGCAAATGATACTGGATACTAGATACGAGATACTAGATGCTGGATAAGAAGACTAAGAACTAAGAGCTATGAGCTAAGAGCTACTACAGGAACTAAGAGCTATTGACTATCGACCATTGGCTAATGAGTTTTTATAAATTCGGGGAATCTTAAGAGAGAGGCGAGAAACAATCTCATAAGGAATAGTACCACAGAGAGAAGCTAAGTCCTCTACTGTTATGCTTTTACTCTGTGATTTGCCAATAAGAATAACTTCTTCTCCTACTCTTACATGGCAATTTCTTAAATCAACCATAATATGATCCATGCAAACTCTGCCCACCACATTAAATAATTTATTTCTAATAATAACTTTGCTTCTATTAGAAAGACTCCAGGGGTAACCGTCCGCATACCCACAAGCAACAGTAGCTATGAACCGAGAAGAAGAGGCTATAAATGTCCTTCCATAACTTATACTGCGGCCCTTACCTACTTTTTTAACGAAAATAACTTTTGACTTTAAAGAAAGTACGGGTTTAAACTTCATATCCAAATGAGATGGCTTTATCCCATATAGAATTAAACCAGGTCTTACTATATTAAAATGGGCCTCTTTGTATCTTATTAGTCCAATGCTATTAGCACAATGATGATATTTAAATTTAATGCCTTCTTCCTCTAAACATTCAACCACAGCATTAAATGTCTTTATCTGATTTCTGGTAAACCTAACATCTACATCAGCAACAGGGAAATGTGTATATATTCCTTCGAGTTCTAAATTGGGAAAGCGCACAACGCTCTTTATAAAATCAAAACTATCATTGTACCATACTCCCAAACGCCCCATACCCGTATCAATCTTTACGTGAATAGGAATTTTTTTTCTTCTCCTTTTTGCCTCTCTATTTAAACTCCTTGCAAACGGTAAATCAACAACAGTAGGAATTACTCTGTATTTTACAAATTCACTTACAAATCTCTTATCTACTACACTTAATACAAGAATGTCTTCCTTAAAACCTCCTCTTCTTAATATAATCGCCTCTTCTAAACTCCCCAAACCAAAAAAATCTACCCCAAGATGCGAAAGCTCCCTTGCTAAAGGAATAAGACCGTGCCCGTAAGCTTGTTGCTTTAAAGTAGCCATTATCTTTACACGATGACCCACTATTGTCTTTATCTTCATAAAATTGTACCTTAATGCTCCTAAATCTATTTCTATCCACAAAGGCCTATACATACTACCTATTTTGTTCTGCTCGCATATCATGGCATCTCAAATTACCTTAACCATCACACAACAGACAACAACTAAAAACCCAACTTTTTACATATAGCGATTAGTTAATGTTTGGTTAACTGTATACTCGCCGCCCCGCAAACTAATTAGACTATACGCTAACCGTTATACGCTATACGCCTCACCTGACAATCCCGTGGATAAATATACAACGGTTCTAGCTTCTTTAAAGGAGTAAATTTTTTTTCTAAGTAGTAGTCCTTAGCCAATCCAGCCAAATACTTAGCTTTCGGCCATATATCTCTGGGATAAAACTCAATACCACGATTAATATGTAACACTTTATCTCTTAAGAAACTATCGTACGTACACAATGCATAGTCTTTATATCTTTCTAAGAAGTCATCAAGTTTATAGAGAGACTCCTTTCTCTCTCTTATAATTTTACCATCTTTTACCCTAAAAGGGGCGCCATAAACAAGATTTCTCCTTGCATCAGAAATCACAGCAATGCGCTCATATCTGTGTTTTATTTGTGCGGCGCACCCAAGAAAACTTCCTATACTGATTACAGGTTTTCCTAATGAAATGCTAAAAGCTTTTATTATACTGAAAGAAATGCGCAAACCCGTAAATGAACCCGGTCCTTTACCTATACAGAAAACATCAAAATCTTTGATAGAAAGCCCTAATCTTTTTAGAGCATTTTTTATATACACAATCACTCGCGATGCAGCATGTTTTTTGCGGCGGTTAAAATCAAAAATTACCTTCCCCTTTAAAACTACAGCAAAAGATATAAGCTCACTTGAAGTGTCAACTGCTAATAAGTTCATCTTTCATTATTAAAGATTCCTTTAATCCTCTTAAACTCCGTCTTGCGATAGCCTCGCATAACAAACATAACGCTACGCCTGTTTTTTCCTACAAATCTCATCCTGATTTTAATGTATTTAGGCAATATATTTTCTATTCTTTCTCCCCATTCAATAAAAGTTATGCCTTCTGGTTCGTAGAAATAGTCTTCGTATCCTAAATTAAACAACTCCTCTGTTTTGTTTATCCGATAAAGGTCAATATGAAATATCCTTTTCTTTTTTGTACTGTACTCTTTTATAATTGTAAAAGAAGGACTTCTAACCTTCTTCTCATTAACTCCTAATGCTGCAATAACCCCCTTTATAAATGTTGTCTTACCCACCCCTAAAGGCCCTTCTAATATTACTACATCGCCATCGTCTAATATCTTAGATATTTCTTTTGCCATATTCTTGGTATCTTTTGGCGAATTAGTAACAATTTTCATTACTTTCTGTTTAACTTATTCACAATCACAATAAAAAAACAAGCTAAACATAAAAGTCAAACCAATACCTATAACGTTATCATTCCCTCCTCTTGTAAAAATTATTAGAGGAAATTTCACATGTGCTTTTTGACTTTACGTTGATATTATATACCAAACAAAGTATTATTTAAACAGAGAGATTTAAAAATAATCAAGATCTAAAGCTAGGCTCAGCGCTCTTAAAATGTTTGAAGATGCTAAAGTCCATTCTATCAACAATTATTAATCTGGCATACGCTTGCAGGCAATACATTTCTATTAATAAATGGTGCTGTGATTTAAATTGCGCCGTAGCCAATATATGTGTGGTAGAATGCATTTGATAAATCGCATTCTCAACGGAAGGTAAAAAATATATGGAATCGTTGACGCTTAGCTCTCAACGATAAACAGAGAACGGGGAGGTGCTCTATTAAATAATCTACCTAAATAATAAATTTATCTGACTTATAAATTACTCTCTCCTGCCCAAATTAGACCACAGATAGATAAATCCAAAGATAATTGTTAATTTCCCTTCTGTTTCAATTTCTCTTCCAGCTCTTTTATTCTACTCTTAAGCTCAATTATCCTTTTTTCTCTTCCTATTGATACTTTATGGAAAATCTGGAGGTCTTTTATTTTGCCCTCCAACTCCTGCTGAACCTTCTTTATATCCGATATATCCTTGCTTATATGCACTGCGCCTATAAGTTCTCCTTTATCGTCAAACAAAGGAGAAGCTGTTACAAGAAAGTAAATTCCTGCGGCAGGACCTTCTAGTTCAATGGTGCAAGGCTTCTTGGTTTTTTTTGTCTCTTCAAGAGGACAATTGGGCACTGGTGAATCGCTTTTATGAACTAGCCGGTAGCATTTACTTCCTATGGCATCTCCACAGGAAACACGGAATTTATCGCAAAAAGAACGATTTGCCTTTATTATGTTGTGGTTTAAATCCTCAATAAAGACAGGGTCTGATATTGCATCAAAAGTACTACTCCACTGTTTCGCCATCTCTTCTGCTCTATTCTGGGCCTGCTTGTATTCTGTAATATCAACAGCGTAATGCAAGTATAAATGGCTACCTCTCTCATCTTGGGCTACATATTTCCAGAATATATTCCAGACCTTGCCAAAAGCATTTATAGAAGGGCTATGGGTGGTTGTTTTATTCTCTATTGCTTCTGAGGCAAGGCAAAATGTACATTTTATACCCTTATAATCTCCTCTTTTAAACCTTTCTCTGTCACTTTCCGATATAAATTCGGTCTTTCCAAACTCTTTCCAGCAGTAATCGCCTATTTTAGCGCCAAGTTCTGAGGCAATCTTGTTTGCTGTAACAACTCTTCTTTCTTCATCAATCAACATAGCCGGATAAGGAAGGGAATCAAAAATTTTCTTCTCAAACTCCAATCTCTTTATTCTCTCATTCTCTAAACGCACCCGTTCAGTAACATCGCGAAAACTCCACAATCTTCCCCACAAATTCCCTTCTTTATACAAGGGTACAGAATAACGTTCAAATACGCGGCCATCCTTAAAATCAATAATGTCTAAACACTCTTCATCGGAGTTATAAAGCTCTTCCAGCCTCTTAAGAAACTTCTTGGGGTCCTTAAGGTGTGATATAACCTCCTTCTGCAGCGCCTTTCTGCTTTTTGTCTCCACAACCTTCAAGGGAATTCCCCACATCGTCCTGAAACGCTCATTTGCATATACAAAACTTCCGTCTCTTAAACCAACCAATATTCCATCACCTGTGGACTGCAATATTAAAGAAAGAAGGCTTTCACTTTCCTTAAATTTACTTTCTACCTCAACCATATCTGTAATGTCTTTTGAGACAAAAAGAAATTCTTTTTCCAAAAGGTTGGCTGTACACTGAAGATAGTGCCATCTGCCCTCTTTGTCTTTTATGCGGACTTTAAACTTCTCAAAAATTCTCCTGTCTGCGTTCACTAAACCTGCCTTAACAATTCTGTTAAGGTATGTCTTAAGCAGAGGAAGCAGGCCGTCCTTATCGGAAGGATGAAGAAGTTCCCAGACCGGCTTGCCAATTAAATCGCTTTCTTTATACCCCAGGATACTTTCATAAGATGGGCTTACATAAGTATATTTGGGGTTTAAGCTAACAGTAGTTGTGCATATTAAATCGCTGGTGCTCTGGGCAATGAGACGGTATCTCTCATAATCATCTTCCATATCTACTACTTGTATTTATTTTTGTAGAGATTTGTATTAAAGAGAATAAAAATCTTTTTCGGTTTTTTGCCTCCCCTGAAAGCAAGCAAATTTTATCATTAATGCGTTTATTGTCAATGAAATATTTGTAAAAATCATAACCCTTTAAAATAGATTAATCAGCCGCCTATAACTACTTAATTACGCCATAATTTTACCCGCTAAAGAGAAAAATAAAGACTCTGCTGGAATTAACTTGTGCTATATCATACGGATCTACATCTTTAAGGAGATATGCCAGCAAACCGCAAGCTTTTTTATCAAAGCTATAGAAAAAGAGGCAATCTAAAAACGCCCCTTAAGCAAATTCCTTATACTCTTTTTAAAAGGAGGGTAAATAACGCCTCTGTCAGTGACTATCGCGCTTATCAATCTATGAGGGGTAACGTCAAAAGCAGGATTGTAGACTTTAACTTTAGGAGCAATAGTGAGTTTACCTAAAATTACTCTTACCTCAGAAGGCGCTCTTTCTTCAATAGGGATATCTTCCCCTCTTTCTATGTTAAGGTCAAAACTGGTCGAAGGAGAAACCACATAGAAAGGGACCTTATGATATTTAGCAAGCACAGCGAGATTATAGGTTCCAATTTTATTGGCGGTATCACCGTTTCTTGCAATGCGGTCAGCCCCTACAAATACTTTGTCTATTTTTTTCTGCTGCATTAAATAAGCAGCCATATCATCACATATAAGAGTGGAATCAATTTTTCTTTCTTTAAGCTCCCAGGCAGTTAAACGCGCTCCCTGAAGAAGGGGCCGTGCTTCGCAGGCATAGACTTTTATGTTTTTACCCTTTTTTGCAGCGGCGTAAATAATTCCTAAAGCAGTGCCGTCCCCTGAAGTAGCAAGAAAACCTGTATTACAATGGGTTAAGATTCTATCTCCTTTCTTGATTAGTTTAAGCCCATTCTTTGCAATATTGGAACATAACTGAATATCTTCCTGGTGAATACTTTTTGCCTCTTTTAAAATAATTTCCTTTATTTTTTCTATCTCTTTATCTTCATTCATCTTAGCAACCCTATAAATCCTATCCAAAGCCCAAGAAAGATTAACTGCTGTGGGTCGGGCACTCTTAAGATAATCTATAGCTTTCTTTAAGCATCTAAAGAAAACGGCTTTACTCTTGGTTCTTAAATCTCTCACAGCGACATACACACAATACGCAGAGAATACTCCTATAAGAGGAGCCCCTCTTACTTTAAGCTCCTTTATTGCTTTAAAGCCACTATATAGACTGCGGCACTCTTCGTATACCTTATTATGAGGCAAAAGCTGCTGATTTAGGTAATAAATACGACTGCCTCTATAAATAATCGCTTCTTTCATAGAAGATTCTTTAGTTTCAGTAGAAAACTCTCTTTAACTTCGATTGCCCTAAACCGGCACACCTCAAAACAACACATACATAAAATACACTTTGAGTAATCTATAGAAGCATTCCTTCCTATAATAGTTATTGCCCCAACAGGACAAATTTTACTACAATCACCGCATCCCGTACACACTTTTCTTTTTACCTTTGGATATATCTTCACAAAGTTGCCAAGAATCTTTATGACAAAAGAAGGAATATTATTTAAGGAGAATTTAGCAGGGAACCTAAACCCATCAATTGTAAAATTTTTTCCTTCTGAAGACACCTCAACTTCTGCAGCTCTAAAATATCCTTCTTTCTCAGCAAAACTTATAAGGGGATTCTTCTCCTTAGGCAAACCAATAACCTCTGATACAACATAATCAACGCTAAGTGCATCATCTCCTATCGCTATAAAACCTGTATGGCGGGGAGTACCTCCTGTTGCTGGCCCTTCTCCCTCTAAAGAAACAACGGCATCAACAATATTAATAAGAGGTTTTATTGTTTTGCATACCCTTAAAAGTACCTTTATAAAATCTTCAGTTTTAGGATACATCTTATGAAGACGACTCTTGTATGCTCCGCTTATACAACCATAAAGATTTTTAACTGCGCATGTAATCGTAGTTATGCTGTGAGTTTTAAGTTTGGGCAAGTTTATTACTGTAAAATCACATGCCCACGTTGAGAAAGGAATCCCTTCTACAACATAACTGGATGTAGAATGAAGTAACTTAAAACCGTGCCTTTCCGCTAGCTGCTTGACTTTTGTCTCTTTATAAACCCTTTCTACACTGACACTGGTATTAAAAATAGAAGGATTATCAGCAATGTAAACATCAAGCCCTCTTTCTTTAAAAATACACCCCACTGCCTCTATAAGTACAGAATGGGTTGTAATAGCATAACTGGGATCAACAGGAATAAGGAGATTGGGCTTAAGGAGAACCTTTCTGGTTCTTAATACATCTTCTAAATAGAAGTAATTATCAAGAGCAGACTTTATAACATCTATAAGCAAATCCTTATCATACCTGTCTACCTTTAACAAAATAACTTTTTTCTTCGCCATTAGCTAACTTTCTTGAAAGAAAAACAGTCTCTGAGCATTACAATAAACTTCTTCTTCAAGTTTTTCTAAAGAGATATTTTTAGTTTCAGCGGTATAGTTATAAACTTTTTTTATATCAAGAGGGGTTGAATACTCTCCATACACCTTCATATAAGGGGAATCGGTCTCTAAAAGTAATTTATCAAGGGGTACATATCTTAACGTTTCCTTAATGTTTGTTTTGTTTCTTAAAACATTCAGAGAAAAAGACACATTGCCGTCCCTATCTATAATACGTCTTAAAAAACTTATATCCTGGGAAAAACAGTGGAAGATAATCTTTGTGTAATCAGAAAAATACTCATTAAGGATACCTAAAATACCATCGTCATTCCAGCGGTTATGAATTACAACAGGCAAGTCAAATTCTTTGGAGAGATTTATAAATGCTTCAAAAATATCTTTTTGCTCTTTAAAGGAAAGAGACGACTTATAATCAAGCCCTATCTCCCCTATAGCTATTATTCTCTTATACTGACGGATGAGATTGCGATAACGCTCGATGGTTTGCGAAGAGAAACTACCTCCATTAAGAGGGTGAAACCCTAAAGAGTGATAGACAAACTCATAGTCTCCCAGTGTAGTTAAAGAACCAAGCGTAGTAGTTAAATCAATACTTACATCAATAAATATATACTCATTCTGGGAAATATTTAGAATCTCTTTTTGCTTGGCTTCATCTAAAGAGTTTATATGACAATGGGCATCAATCAACATCTATCCGGGGGAAAAGAGGAAGCCCTTTACGGACAGAAAACCCCTCTTTCTTCCATTTTGTGTTCTCTAAGGAGATTTCCTCTTTGCCTAACTGGCTTAATATACTGTTACACGCCTGAGGCATAAAAGGGTAAATATAAACAGCTGTTATCTTAATACCTTCAAGAAGAGAGAATAAAAACCACTTCAAATCTTCTACTTTCTTATCCTTCCAAAGTACCCATGGCTTTTTGTCCTCAATAAATTTATTCATAGCATTAATAAATTTCCATATTCCCTCTAAAGCTCCAATAAAATTAACTTCTTCCATCAAGGAAATATAGTTGCCTAAATTCTCAAAAGACTCTTTAAATTCATAAGGTAAGTCTGCATTTTCTGAGCTTATTTTCCCCTCAAAATATTTTTCTGCCATATTAAGAGTGCGATAAACTAAGTTTCCCAAATCATTAGCTAAATCACTATTTAGACGGTGAACAATTGCGTCCCAAGAAAAATTTCCATCAGCCCCCACATTTACTTCTCTTAAAAGAAAATAACGCAATGCGTCAACCCCTACTTTATCAATAAGCTCAAGGGGATTAACAATATTCCCTTTGGACTTAGAAATCTTATCCTCTCCTACTTTCCACCACCCGTGGGCAAAAACAATACGAGGAAGCTCAATATCCAAAGCATGCAACATTATAGGCCAGAATATAGCATGATGCCTTAATATATCCTTACCGATAAACTGGATGTCCGCCGGCCACCATTTTTTAAATTTACTATAATCATATTCAAACCCCACAGCACTAATGTAATTCAGCAAAGCATCAAACCATACATATACAACAAAATCATCATCTAAAGGAAAATCTATACCCCAAGAAACCCTTTTTTTAGGACGGGAAATACACAAATCTTCTAACTTGTTATTCTCTAGAAATCCTACCACTTCATTGTATCGTATCCTAGGCTGTATAAAGTTAGGATTATCTCTTAGGTATTCTCTAAGCCACTCTTCATATTTAGATAATTTAAAGAAATAGTTATCCTCAATTATCTCTTCAACATCTCTCTTACAAGTTGGACACCCCCCTACTTCTTTAACCTGCAACTCTGTCCAGAAAGATTCACAAGGCATACAATAAAAACCGCGATACTTAGCTTTATACACATCACCTTTTTTATAAAGGTTAGTTATAACCTTCTTAACGACACTCTTATGATAGCTGTCTGTGGTACGTATAAAATAATCGTAAGAAATATTAAGCCTTTTCCATAAGTCCTTAAAAACTCCTATCTTATCGCTCACAAAAATATCTACAGGTGAACCTTGTTGCTGGGCTGCTTTTTTAATCTTCTCGCCATGCTCGTCCGTTCCCGTAAGGAAAAAAACCTCATCCCCTTTTAATCTTCTAAAACGTGCTAAACAATCACATATTACGTTTGTATAGGCGTGTCCTATATGAGGAGAAGCATTTACATAATATAATGGAGTTGTGATATAAAATTTACTCATTCTTATTAAAGACTATTTTTTCTATACGTCCGTCTTCAAACTCTACATACACCATTCTCTTCAATATATTAACAGCAATGACTTTCCCTCTTCCCTTAGAGGTATTAATCTTGTCACCTTCCTTAGGCAATCCCTTAGCAAGCTCTTTATAATGTTTGTATTCGTAGAATAAACAACACATAAGCCTACCACAAATACCAGATATCTTAGAAGGATTAAGGGGTAACTTCTGTTGTTTCGCCATTTTAATACTAACGGGCTCAAAATTTTTTAAAAAAGAGGCACAACACAGACTTCTGCCGCAAGGACCAATTCCTCCAAAAAGCCTAGTCTCATCTCTTACTCCAATTTGACGCATCTCTATTCTTATTTTAAATACTTTTGCCAAATCCTTTACCAACTCCCTAAAATCCACTCTGTCTTCCGAAGTAAAATAAAAAATCACTTTCTTTCTATCAAAAGAATATTCAGCCTCTACAAGCTTCATGGGAAGTTTATATTCCTTTATCTTATCAAAACAAATCTTAATTGCTTCTTTCGCCTTCTGACGATTATCTTTTATCTTTTTCATATCCTCAGAGGTAACTCTCCTTATAATCTTGCGAAGAGAATGATTGTTACCACCCTCGTTTATCTCCAGTATCTCACCATAATCAAGACCTCTATCTGCTTCAACAATTACATAATCACCAATGTTAAATTCATCGCCTGCCGAATAGGCGGTAATATTTCCCGCTTCTCTTAAACGCACTACTGCTACTTTCATAAACATCTAACTACAATATAAACTTAAAAGATTACACGCCAAGTTCACATTTATATTGTCAATAGAAGAGTAGATCTTTAAGACTTCCTCCAGTATAATTTGAGCCTTCTCCGCAGAGAAAGGCAAATTCTTAATTATCTCATAACTGTTTTCGTCAATCAAATAATTTGTATTTCCGGACAGAGAATACACAATATACTCTCTTAATACAATAATCAACCCCCAAATAAACTTTGATAAAGACTCTCTATCAGTAATATACAGCTGCTTATTGAATAAAAAATCTACGATATCTCTATTATTAGTAATTTCTGATTTATCTTCTTTAAAGGGAAGATAGATCTTCTTACACCGAGATAAAATTGTAGGGATAATCAAATCTACCCTCTCAGACATAAGTATAATCAAACATTTTGGCGGCGGTTCCTCTAATGTTTTTAAAAATGCATTTGCGGCCTCCAAAGTAAGAAGATGAGCTTGATTGATAACTAAAATTTTGTTCTTCGCCTGGAAGCTCTTACGGTAAATAAACCGCTGAGATGCCCGAATAGAAGCTATTTTTATCGAACTACCCTCTGGCTCTACTATAAAATAATCAGGATGAATCCTCTTGTTAGCTTTAAGACAATCATCACACCTGTCGCAAAAATAATCACTAACAGCACAATTCACAAGTTTACCTACGGATAAGGCAAAATCTAAGTCATTACCTACCAAAAGATAAGAAGAACATATACAGTTATGTTTGTTTAAATAATAGAAGTAATCAAGAAGATAATCCTTACTTTCTCTTAACATATTTTTCAATTAATCTCTCTACGTCTCTAAACATGTAAAACAATTTTTTATCGGCATTGATAACATGAATTCTTTGTGGATTCTCTTTTGCCAATAGTCTATACCCTCTCTTAAGACGCCTATGAAAAGCAAGTGACCTACTTTCAATACGGTCTTTGCGCTTAATTCTCTTAAGGCCATTTTCTACCTTTGTATCCAAAAGAATTGTTAAATCTGGTTTTATGCCTAAGCTAAACATTTTAACAGCCCTCTGAACAATTCTTCCCAAACCTAAAGCATAACCTTGGTAGACAATTGTAGAATCAAAGAATCTATCGCAGATAACCACGTCATGCTCCTTCAATGCCTTTTTAAGCTTCTCTTCAATGAGCTGGGTGCGAGCTGCTAGATAAAGAAGAAGCTCAGTGTAAGGAGATAATTCCTTATTGTCTCTGTCCAGAAGAATACTTCTTATCTTTTCTCCTATCCTTGTAGAACCTGGTTCCCTAAATACTGCCACCTTAAATCCTCTCTGTTTTAAAAACTTTTCTACAAAGTCAATTATGCTGCTTTTACCACTACCCTCTATACCTTCAACTGTAATGAGCATAGCTTTTTTTCTCATATACTTTATCTATCTTCTGTACCAAATGGTTTTTCCTGTTGGCTGATCCTCTAAGATTATACCCTTGGACAAAAGCTCGCTGCGGATGGCATCAGCCTCTTTAAACTTACCCTGCTTTCTTAAGCTTGCCCTGAGTGCTATTTTATTGTTAATCTCCTCTTCGGAAAGTAAAGAAGAATCCAAATCCTCTGCTACTGGATAATGAGTTACTTGCTCAAGAGAAAAAATATCTAAGATTATACCTAAAAGATTCTGAGCTTCTAAAAAAAACTGTTTTGGCTTATTCAAATTCTCATTAACAACCTTGACAATATCAAAAACTACAGAAAAACCTAAAGGCGTATTAAAATCATCATCCATCGCCTCTACAAACTTTGTATATAAGTCGTCAAATTCTTTATAAGAAAATTTGTGTGGCAGATTCTTACAATCAAACTCAATTTGTGTTTCTGTGCGACTTTCTAACTGCTTTATAAAAATTCCCAATCTTTCCTTGACTCGTGTAGATTCTTTTACCTTCTCCTCTGAAAAATCAAGGGGACTACGGTAATGGGCAGATAAATATGCTATCTTTATCACCTCTGCAGAGTATTTAGTCACTGCTTCTTTTAAAGTAATAAAATTCCCTAAGGACTTTGACATTTTTCTTCCCTCAATGGTTAAGAGACCATGATGCATCCAGTATAAAGAGAAAGGTTTCTCTAAGAGGGCTTCTGATTGGGCTATTTCGTTTTCATGATGGGGGAAAATAAGGTCTTTCCCTCCTCCATGAATATCAAGAGTCTCTCCTAAAAACCTATTTGCCATTACAGAACACTCAATATGCCAGCCCGGCCTGCCTTCCCCAAAAGGAGAGTTCCATGAAGGTTCATCGCCTTTTCTCTCCTTCCAAAGAGCAAAGTCAAGAGCATCCTCTTTCAGGGGGTCAGATTCAATTCTTACGCCACTGAACAAATCATCTATTTTCCTGCCCGAAAGCTTACCGTAATCTTTAAATTTTCTAATACGAAAATAAACATTGCCCCTTTTTCTATAGGCAAAACCTTTCTTAATAAGCTTTTCTATAAAACTTACCATCATAGGTATATTATCGGTAGCAAGTGGTTCTATATCAGCTGTGGCAATCCCTAAATTATTTAAGTCCTCGTAGTAACTTTTTATATATCTGCTTCTAACGCGGTCAAAAGCATCTTTTAAAGAGATATTCTCCTTATGAGATAACTCCTTTGCCTTATTTATTATCTTGTCATCCACATCCGTAATGTTTCTTACCAACTTAACTTTATATCCTCTAAACTTAAGGTATCTTCTTACTGTCTCAAAGATATATAGAGACCTACCGTGTCCTATATGACAATCATCATATACCGTAACCCCACAAGTGTACATGTTAACATAAGGATAATTAAGGGGTTTAAACTCTTCTTTCTTGTGTGTAAGAGTGTTATATATCCTTAACATATAAACTTATTACAAACTAGAAACTGCTATTTTAAGTTGTTAAGCTAATATTACAAAATCTCCCTCAATTTTCATGTATCCGATGTCTGAGGGTGCGTGTGTTCTTTTTAAGAAGAGCGACAGCATAGCAGGCAATTGCCTCGCTACCACCCATAATATTTAACCCTTCCTTAGACTTAATTTTTATATTAATGGAAGCGTTAAACAACTTTGAAAGAAACTTAACCATTCGAGGCTTATATTTAGCCAAAGGGGGTTTATCGGCAATTATAGTAGCATCTATATTTTCTATTGAATAGGTTCCTTTAATTTTCTTTAGTACAAATAAGGCGATATCCACACTCTTTAATCCTTTTGATTCCTTGTGTTGAGGGGGGAAATAATCCCCTATATCACCCAAAGAAGCTGCTCCTAAGATAGCATCACAAATAGCATGTATGACAACATCACCGTCAGATACTGCCTCTATGCCAAATCCACAATTTATATTTATACCTGCTAAAAGCAAACTCTTTTTTCTCTTGGTAAAGCGATGAACATCAAAACCTAATCCTACTTTCATATTATATACCTGCAAATTACTCATTTATAGTAAGTAGCTCGTGGCTGAGAGTTCATAACTGGTGTACACACCACACACTACGCAGTATGAACCATTCTTATTAACTATGAGCTAGGAGCTATGAACCATAAGCTAAATCCTATTCGCTAATCGCTATACGCTACTTACTAAGACATAAATTAAGCAACTTTCTTGATTCTCAAGATCGCTCTCGCTAAAATTAAATCCTCAGGATAAGTTATCTTTATATTCCAACGCTCTCCCTCTACAATCCTAATAGGTTTATTAAGATGCCCTACGAGTTCTGCATCATCGTAGACAGAAATTCTTCTGAATTTTTTATGAGCTTTAAAAAGTAAACCTTTTTTAAACACTTGGGGAGTCTGAACAAACCATAAGTTACTCCTGTCTAAAGACCTACTAATTACTCCTCTTTTTACACTCTTTATAGCTTCGCTAACCTTTAACGCCGGAACCACTGCTTTAGACTTAAGAACTTCTCTCTTAAGTCTTTCTATAAGCTTCGTTGTAACAAAAGGTCTTGCCCCATCATGAACAAACACATAATCCACCTTGTCTTGAAGAAGAAGCAATCCCTTATATACAGAATCCTGTCTTCTTCTACCCCCTTCAACTAAAAAAAGTCGCTTATCTTTTATCTTGCGCCTAATAAGAGGAAAATATTTCTTTTTAGCTACGATAACTATCTGGGAAAGGCCTTTTATCTTCTTAAAAATACGGTAGCTATAATAGAACAAAGGCACACCACCCAGCCTAACAAAAGCTTTATCAACTTTACTTTTTAATCTTATGCCTTTGCCTGCACAGAGCAATACTACCGCGTATCTCATCCGGAAAGTTTTGTAAAAATTATCCTACCACTTGGTGACTGTAATACAGAAGTAACCTCAACATCTACTATCTTGCCAATGAGCCATTTCGCATTCTCTACTACCACCATTGTCCCATCCTCTAAATACCCTACTGCCTGATTATGCTCTTTGCCTTCTTTTATTAGCTTAAGCGAGAACCGCTCCCCTGGAAGTAAAATAGGTTTAAGGGCGTTAGCAAGGTCGTTTATGTTAAGCACCTTCACTCCCTGAAGCTGAGCAATTCTGTTAAGATTGTAGTCAGTGGTTAAAATCTTACAGTCTAAAATCTTAGCAAGCTTCACAAGTTTCTCGTCCACCTCAAGTTTTTCCTCTGTGTCCTCTTCGTAAATTTCTACTTCAATGTTTTGCTCTTTTTTTAAAGCATGCAGAATCTCAATTCCTCTTTTGCCTTTCTGTCGTTTTAAGAAGTCAGTAGAATCAGCCAATGCCTGTAATTCATTCAACACGTAGCGAGGAACGATAAACTTAGCCTCCACAAACCCTGTCTTTACAATATCCAAAATTCTTCCATCAATTATACTGCTTGTATCTACAATTATATTCTCTTCCCTTAACTCTTGGCGCTTAAATCTGATATAGGGAATAATGAGATTAAACTCCTCTTTCCCTTTAAGACCAAGGGTCAACCCCAAATAAATACATATAACATAAACAAAGGCAGTGAAACCTGTCGTTATTTCATCGGGAAGTTTAAAAAGGACGAGAAAAAAATTAAACATTCTCCCTAAAATTAAACCTAAAACTATGCCAAAAACTCCTGATGAAAGACCTTTAAGAGAGACTCTGCGTGCCATTACCTCAAAAAGAACAATACTTACCCCTATTACCCCTCCCCCTACAGCATATAACCAATTACTTGTCTCTCCTCCAAAAATAGCATTCTCTCCCCCAAAAGAATATGCTAAAATTACACAGATAACAACAAAGAAAAAACGAATCAA
>CAYVYZ010000005.1:15785-28642 GCA_964455875.1 uncultured Planctomycetia bacterium
TTCCTTTTCTTTAAAAGAAGAAATTATAGCACATAAAGCTGCCAAATCAACGGCGGGGTCGGAAATTCTTACTCCTCCAGCAACGTTCAAAAATATATCTTGGGTACTTAAAGCAATTTTTAACCGTTTCTCTATGGTGGCAACCAAAAGGGAAAAACGGTTAAAATCAAAGCCGACAGACCTTCTTCTTACCACACCAAAGCTTGATTTACTTACCAATGCCTGTAACTCTATTAACACTGGCCGCAATCCTTCTAAAGCACAACATATCGCACTTCCTGCTACAGGACTATCCTTGTGGGGCAAAAAAATATCCGAGACATTCCTTACCTCCTTTAGACCAAACGAAGTCATCTCAAATACAGCCATCTCTCCTGTAGAACCAAAACGATTTTTAGTAGTGCGCAGTATCCGGTAAGAAGAAACCAACTCTGATTCAAAATACAGCACACAATCAACTATATGCTCTAACAGCTTAGGTCCTGCCAAAGACCCCTCTTTTGTGATATGACCTATAATAATAATTGTGATATTCTGAGTTTTCGCCAAACGCACCAGGAACTCAGCACAACTTCTAACCTGATTTATACTACCCCTTATAGAATCAATATCCGGATGATGCATAACCTGGATAGAATCAATCAACACTATGTCAAATTTATAATCTTTTAGGTACTCATAGAGGTTTAAAACATTATCATCCCCAACAATATATAAATTACCAAAATCTGCATAAAGTCTTTTTGCCCGGAAACTTACCTGTTGTGGTGACTCTTCTGCGCTTACATAAAGAATCTTTTTTGCTTTAGAAAGAGACCCTGCTACCTGAAGCAAAAGTGTGGACTTACCCACTCCTGGTTCTCCTCCTATAAGAACAACCTCTCCTTCAACTAAACCTCCTCCCAGCACACGGTCAAACTCCTTTATCCCCGTAGGAAACCTTACTGCTCTATCTTCTTTTATCTCCTTGAAAAGCTTAGGATGGTATTTCGAAGAAGATAGCCTTTTGTTTTTTACCTTAACCTCTTGTTCTTCTATAAAACTTTCCCAGCTACTACATACCGGACATTTTCCCAACCACTTAATAGATTGGTAACCACATTCTGAACAAACAAACATTTCGTCTTCCTTTATATTAGCGTTTAGCAATTAGTGAATAGGATACTAGATTCTTGATACTAGATAAGTGGTGCCGAATTCTAGATATTACGCAATACGCGGTACACACAACGAGATATCAACTATTCGCTATACGCTAACCGCTAATCTAATCGCTAAACCCTATCAGCTATCTCCTCGATTTCCCCCGTGGTTTATAAAGAAGTTTCCAGGGGTGCTTTTTTAGATCATCTAAAAGTTCCTCTGTCTTTTTATACAAAGAGTCGTCATAAAGAAGTTTACCGATATTACCCTGTTCCTTTTCTACAGCGCTAAGAATATTCTTAAACCTAGCCGCTATATCGATAATATTATCTGTTATCTTGTTAATGTTGCTTAAAGTTTCTTTTAAAGAATTCTTAATATTACTATCTTCAACAAAACTCTGAAGTTTAATCGCAGCATTATTAACAGATGAAACAACGTCAAAAAGGGGTATAGAACTATTTCCTTCGATGAGCATTCCTTCCTTTATATACTTACCAGAAGGAAAAACCGGAGGCATTATCTCTAAGTATTTTTCCCCAAAGAGACTTAAGCTGTTAATAAAAAATTTAGAGCCTAAAGGAATGTTTATTCCCCTTTCTATCTTAGCATAAACATACACAATAGGCTTTTTGTTCTCTTCTCTTACTTCAAGCTTACCTATCTCGCCCACGTCTACACCACAGAACCTAACAGGTGAAGCAGTCTTAAGACCTTCAACAAAATTAAACTTTACCTTTACTGTATATGTACCCTTAAAAAAAGAAATCTCTCTAATAGACATAATCGTAATAAAAAATAAGACAAGGGCAATAATAAAAAATATCCCCAGTTTTATCTCTACCAGATACCTCCTTATATCCCACGCTCTTTTCTTCATTCTAAACCTCCGTCTCTTTTATTGGCCCTTCAGAGCTTCCCTTCATAAACTGAATTATGCGCTCGTCTTTTAATTCTTCTAGTTCTTTCTTCGTCCCTTCAAATATAATCCTTCCTCCCAAAAGAAATGCTAATCTGTCAGCTAACTTCAATCCTACATGCAAATCATGAGTAACAATAACTGAAGTAACAGAAAACCTTTTATGTAAATCCTCAATCAAAGAAACTATCTTATCCACAGCAATAGGGTCAATGCCTGTAGTAGGCTCATCATAAATCACTATCTTGGGATTATAAATTATAGCACGGGCAATTGCTATACGTTTCTTCATTCCTCCGCTAAGCTCATAAGGATAAAGTTCTTCTACCCCAGGGAGCCCAACAAGCTTAAGTGTCTGTCTAACTTTTTCTTTTATCTCGGTTCTACTTATTTTCCTATTCTGGGAAAGAACAAATCCTACGTTTTCTTCGACATTAAGAAAGTCAAATAAAGCATTCCCTTGAAAAACTATTCCTATACTTTTTCTAATCTCATTAAGCTTCTTCCCGCTTAAATGAGTAATATCTTGACCATTTATAAAAATACTACCGCTATCAGGTTTAAGAAGCCCAACAAGGCTTCTCAAAAGAACTGTTTTGCCTGCTCCACTTCTACCAATAATTAAGAAGGTTTCTCCGTCGTCTATATGAAGATTCACCTTGTTTAGAACCTTCTTGTCGCCAAAAGACTTAGAAACATCAACTACTTTTATCATCTCTATATAAATAGAAAATAAAAAAATGCTGTTAAGATACTGTCAAAAATTATAATAAGAATAAAAGAACGAACTACAGAGTTGGTAACTACCTTTGCTACATCAGAAGAAGAAAACGGCCTAAAACCTTCAAAACAGGAAATAAAGGCGATAATAGCACCAAAACATACACTTTTAATCATCCCGCTTATTATGTCTTTATAAACTAAAGCGTCAAATGTCATTTTAAAATAAAAACCAAACGGTATAGAGAATTTTGTCGCCCCTACGATATAACCACCAAAAATACCCAAGCAGTCAGCATATATCACCAAAAGAGGCATAGAGATAACTAAACTTATAAACTTAGGAACAACAAGATAATTTATAGGCTCAACCCCCATAACCTCTAAGGCATCTATTTGCTCACTTATCTTCATTGCTCCCAGCTGGGCTGTAATAGAAGCTCCACTTCTAGCGGCGACAATGAGAGAGCCTAAGACCGGCCCTAACTCTCTGGTTAAAGATAACGCCACTAGAGAAGCTATGTATATTTCGGAAGAAAACATTTTAAGCTGATAGGCAGTCTGGAAAGCAATGATAATCCCCACAAAGAAAGAAATCAAAGAGACTAGTGGGAAACTGTCTATGCCAATAAAAACCATTTCCCTTATAAGATTACGGAAGCTGCGCCTTCCATAGAAAAGCCAAAAGAATATATTTTTGACAAAAATATTTAAATTGCCAACGTAGTTAAAAAAACTCTCTGTTTTTTTTACAATTCCCATATTTGTAGTGATGTTTTATCCAAATTTTAAGCTATCTCTGTCGCGGTCAACTTTTATTCTAACAATTTTATCTTTCTTAATACGCTCAGAGAAAGTGCCTTTGATAATTTCTTCTGCTAAGGGGTCTTCAAGGAATCTCTGGATGACCCTCTTTAACGGCCTTGCCCCAAACACAGGGTCAAAACCTTTCTCTACAAAAAAATCACGTGCTGAGGGAGTTAACTCTATCTCTATGCTTTGTTCTTTTAAACGGTTATTTACATATCCCACCTCTATATCAACAATCTTTTCTAAAGCTTCTTTATCTAGAGGTCTAAACACAATTGTTTCATCCAGACGGTTGATAAACTCAGGTTTAAACGTCTTTTTGACCTCCTCCATAAGAAGCCGCTTCATATCCTCGTAACTTATATCTTCCTTAACAGTAGTAAATCCCAATGATCCTCTTTTTCTTATTATTTCTGCCCCTACATTGGAAGTCATAATCAAGATTGTATTTCTAAAATCTACCTTGCGACCAAAACTATCTGTAAGACGCCCTTCTTCAAGAATCTGCAAAAGTAGGTTAAAAACATCCGGGTGGGCCTTTTCTATTTCATCAAGAAGAATAACTGAATAAGGCCTGCGCCTTACCTTCTCCGTAAGCTGCCCTCCCTCTTCATACCCCACATACCCAGGAGGAGCACCAATCAAACGGGACACATTAAATTTCTCCATATACTCACTCATATCAAGTTGTAGAAGCGCCTCTTCATCACCAAACATAAACTCTGCCAAGGCTCTTGCTAAAAGTGTTTTTCCCACACCCGTTGGCCCTAAGAAAATAAATGAACCAATGGGACGTCGTGGCTCCTTTATGCCCGCCCGTGCACGCCTAACCGACCGAGCAATTGCTTCAATAGCTTCCTTTTGCCCCACAACTCTCTTAGATAGTTCCTCCTCGATGCGTAAGAGTTTCTCTGACTCTTTTTCTTCCAACCGGTAAATAGGAATACCCGTAATTTGCGCCACTAACCTTGCAATATCCTCAGTAGAAACTGTAGGAATAATCTGATCTCTCTTTTTACCCCACTCCCTTCGTAAATTCTCCAAACGTAACCTTAACTTTTTTTCCTCATCACGCAGCCGTGCTGCTGACTCAAAATCCTGCTGTTTTATAAAAGCTTCCTTTTCCTTTACTATTTCCTGTAATCGCTCTTCTAATTCTTTTATATCTTTAGGCACAGTTAAAACTGCTAACCGAGAACGTGCTCCTGCTTCGTCAATTAAATCGATGGCCTTATCTGGCAAAAATCTTCCTGAAATATACCGATCAGAAAGCTTAGCCGCCGCCTCCAAGGCTTCATCAGTAAACTGAACCCTATGGTGCGCTTCATACTTATCTCTTAACCCTTTTAATATTTCTATAGTCTCATAAACAGTATTAGGCTCAACAACAATGGGTTGAAATCTCCTTTCTAACGCAGCATCTTTTTCAATATATTTACGATACTCATCTAAAGTCGTAGCTCCTATACACTGAATTTCTCCTCTTGAAAGAGAAGGCTTTAGAATATTAGAAGCATCAATTGCTCCCTCAGCTGCTCCTGCTCCCACAAGGGTATGAAACTCATCAATAAAAAGAATTACATCTTTAGAGCGTTTAATCTCCTCCATAACCGCCTTAATTCTTTCCTCAAATTGACCACGGTATTTCGTGCCCGCAATCATCAAAGCTAAATCTAAAACTACAATTCTCTTATTTCTTAAGACTTCGGGAACATTCCCTTTAGTAATACTCTGCGCCAATCCTTCTACAATTGCTGTCTTACCGACACCAGCTTCCCCTAAAAGAACAGGGTTATTCTTTGTGCGTCGCGAAAGCACCTGAATAACTCTTTCTATTTCCATACTTCTCCCAATCACAGGGTCAAGCTCTCCCTCCCGTGCTAACTTAGTTAAGTCCCTCCCAAAGGAATCTAAAGCAGGTGTTTTAGAATGTGAAGTTGAGCCTCCACCTACAGTATGAGCCCCTCCCAGAAGAGTAGCAATCTCGTCTCTAACCTTTCCTAAATCAACTCCCATACTGAAAAGAATCTGAGAAGCCAATCCTTCTCCTTCGCGAATAAGTCCTAAAAGAATGTGTTCAGTACCAATGTAGTTGTGTCCTAAAGCACGTGCCTCCTCTGCCGCCAATTCAAGGGATTTCTTCGCACGAGGAGTAAAAGGGATATCTCCTAAGACAGAAGAAACGCCCCCAGAAGTAATTAACTTTTCTACTTCCTTGCGCAAAACATCTAAACTCACTCCCAAGTTTTGAAGAACAGCGCATGCCACTCCTTCTCCTTCACGAATAAGACCCAAAAGAATATGCTCTGTGCCAATATAATCATGGCTAAAACGACGTGCTTCTTCCTTTGCCAAAACTAACACTTTTCTTGCTCTCTCTGTAAACCTGTTAAACATAGTTTCCTCCTGTATTTACAAAAGTTAAATAATCAATATCCAAGTTAACTCGCTTAACTATCCGCTAACGGCTATATGTTAACCGCTATTAAGTCTACTCCTAATAACAGATGCTCTTATATAATCCCTGTCTTCTTCCTGTAAAGTCCTACTCTCTATTTTCTGAAGATGTGCCGGTTGAATAACAACAAAAAGATTATTAATTATACTTCTTTCTATGTCCTTAATTATACCTAAATCTACTCCTAGACACAACATAGAAAGATGAGAAAATGCCTCCTTTGTAGAAATAAGACGGCAGTTTCTTAAGATACCAAAAGAACGCCATACGCTATCCTCTAAGGTACGACGGTATTTATCTAACAAACTCTCTCTAGCGTTAAGTTCATTTTCCTTGACCTGCCTTACAACACCTTTCAAACTGTCAATGATTTCTTCTTCGCTATATCCTAAAGTAGCCTGATTTGAAATCTGAAAGAAATTACCCAAAGCTTGGGTCCCTTCGCCAAATAGACCTCTGCTGGTAAATGACAATTTTGCAAGAAGCTCTAAAATTTTATTAATCTTCTTTGTTAATACCAATCCGGGAAGATGCAACATACAAGAAGCTCTTAAGGCTGTCCCTACATTTGTAGGGCAAGCCGTAAGATATCCTAAATCAGGAGAAAAAGAAAACTCCAGATATTTAGATAGCTCATCGTCAAGCTGATTGACAAAAATCCATGCCTTCTCCAAATCAAAACCTGAAAGAATAACCTGCAATCTTAAATGGTCCTCCTCATTAATCATAACAGAGAAGTCTTCACCCCTTGAAAAGATTAAAGCTTTGCCACGAACAGAACGTACATGTTCCTGACTTACAAGGTGCCTTTCTAATAAGAACTGCCTATCTATACTATTTAGTGCATCCATCTTAACAAAAAAAGAGTTGCTCATAACCTCTATCTGAGATATCGTATCTTTAACTTTAGTTATGATTGCTTGCTTATCAGATAAAGATGCTTTCCAAGGGAAAGGATAATCATGAATATTTCTTGCTACCCTTATACGGGTAGAAATTACAATATCAGAATCAGGCCCTTCACCATTAAGCCATCCTCCCCTGTTATCAAGAAAATCCTCAAACATCCTTAACATCACCTCTTTCCAATCTTCTTATCTGATCACGAATCATCGCTGCCTCTTCATAAGCTTCAATCTCAATCGCCTTCTTAAGTCTTTCTCTTAAAAGAGTTAATTTCTTATCTATAATAACGTCTTCACCGACACTGGGAGGAATTTTCCCTTTATGATGATTTGCTCCATGTACTTTTTTTATTATAGGAAAAAGCTTTAGTTTAAAACTGTCATAACATTTAGCACATCCAAGTCGTCCTTTTTTCTTAAAATCATTGAAGCTAATCCCGCACATCGAACAACGAATGTTTTCTGACTTGTCATCTAATTCATCCTCAGCAGTTAAATTACTTAAAAATTCCGAAATATTTATATGCTGTTTTAACTCCTCCGTCTTAAGACGAGCACACTCTTGACAAATATGGAACTCCATAATTCTGTCACCAATTATCTCAGTAAGATGAACCGTAGCTATATTCTTATGACAAATGTCGCATAGCATAATTAACTCACCTTTGCTATTAGCTCATAGTTCACAGTGGTTAGCGTATAGCGATTAGCGTTTAGTGAATAGCTCATAGACAATAGTTCTTAGCTTCTAGTCTTCTTCCTCAGTATCTAGTATCAAGTATCATTTGCTTATCGATCTCCACTCTATACGCGATACGCAGTACGCACAACGAGATACGAACTATTCGCTATTCACTACACCCTATACCCTAACATAGAAGTCACCACGTCACCAAGCCACAAGGTCACCTGTAAATAGTCAATAGTCAAGGCGGTTCTCGTTACGCGTTACTCGTTACTATCCCCTACACCCTCCACCCTATCCCCTACACCCTAAATACTATGAGCCAATTTCTATTCGCTATTCGCTATACACTATATCTTACACCGTCTTTCTTGGTAAGATTTCTAAATTCCTTCAGTATAAGCTTAGTAATCTTACCTGGTTTGCCATCACCAATTGTTCTTCCATCTACCTTTACCACAGGGACAATCTCTGCAGCAGTGCCAGTTAAAAAACATTCATCGCTTATATAGAGTTCGTGACGGGTAATCACATGCTCATGAGCAGGGATTTTAAGCCGCTTAGCAATATTCAATACAACATCACGGGTAATCCCCCTTAAGGTCCCCATGCATTGGGGTGGAGTGTAAATCTCTCCTTTCTTTACGGTAAATATATTATCTCCTGTACACTCAGCAATGTAACCAAGATGGTCTAACATTAAAGCTTCTTGATAACCGGCATTTATCGCCTCAATCTTAGCGAGTATATTGTTGAGATAGTTTAAAGATTTAATCTGAGGGTTTAACGCTTCAGGAATGTTCCTTATAGTAGGAACAGTTATAATAGCCATTCCTTTATTATAGAGTTCTCTTGGATATAAGGCTATTTTATCTGTAATAACCACTACCGACTCGTTACCTTCACATTTTCGAGGGTCAAGCCCTAAATCTCCTTCTCCCCTTGACACTATAACACGGATATAAGCATCCTTTAATTTGTTGGCTCGGAGTGTATTAATTATTGCCCTGGACATCTTCTCTTTAGTAATGGGCACTTTTAACATTATTGAACGGGCAGACTCAAATAGCCTGTCAATATGTTCTTTAAGTTTAAACACAAGACAGTTATATGCTCTTATTCCTTCAAACACACCGTCGCCATATAGAAAACCATGGTCAAACACACTTATTTTAGCATTTTCTTTGTTAACTAATCTCCCGTTAAGATACACCTTCATACAATCCTCCTCTTCCTATTATCTAAATTAAACTTCCGCTTTTTAGACTAACTACTCTTTTTGCCCTCTGTGCTAATTCAACATTATGGGTAACAATTATCAAAGTTTTATTCTCATTTATATTAAGCTCCTCTAAAAGGGTTATTATCTTTGTAGCCGATTCCTTATCAAGATTCCCTGTTGGTTCATCACATAGAATCACTTCCGGGTTATTGATAAGAGCACGGGCAATAGCTACCTTTTGCTTCTCACCCCCTGAGAGTTGAGAAGGAACATATTTTTCCTTATCTTCTATTTCTAAATATTGTAACAACTTTCGCGCCTCTTTAAAAGATGTTTTTGTTCTCTTTCTATCAAGTAAAGAAGGTAAAGCAATGTTTTCCAGCACTGTAAGTTCCTCAATAAGATGATAGAATTGGAACACAAATCCTATTGTCTTATTTCTCCATATAGACATCTTCTGTTCATCAAAAGAGAACAAATCTTTACCCCTAAATAAAACTTTGCCTTTGGTAGGAGAATTTAAACCTCCCAGAATACTAACTAAAGTGGTCTTCCCTGCTCCTGAAGGGCCGGTTATAGATAAATACTCTCCCTCTTCAATAGATAAACTTATGTCTTTTAAAGCAGTCATTTTCTTTGTACCGCTATTGTATATCTTACATAAAGAAACTGTCTCAAAGACTTTACTCATACCTTAAGGCCTCCGAAGGGTTAAGTGAAGACGCTCTTACTGCAGGAAAGATACTGGAAAAGAAAGAAAGAAATACCCCCACTAAAGAAATTAGAATGACATCTTTAATATTAATCATAACAGGAAGGTAATCAATATAGTAAATCTCTTGGGGAAGGTGTATAAAATGGTATTCTTTTAATAAAAAACACAGAAAAAGACCCACCCCCACCCCCAAGATAACACCTATAACCCCTAAAATAATCCCCTGAAGGCTAAAAATTCTTACAATATGCCTTGAGCTAAACCCTAAAGATTTAAGAATTCCTATGTCTTTTGTCTTCTCTACCACCTTAACAGTTAAAGTGGCAAATATATTAAAAGAAGCTACCACAACAATCAAACTTAAGATAATAAACATTGTTACTTTCTCAAGTTTTAAGGCGGAAAACAGAGCACCATTGGATTCTATCCATGTATTTATAACAAACCCTTCTCTAGTCAGTTCCTTGAGCTTATTCTTAACCATCTTGACCTCAAAAGGATCTTTAACCCTCACTCCAATAAAAACAAGATAATTATTGCTTAAACTCTTTGCCTCGCTGAAGTCACAAATAACATAGTTGTTATCTATGTCATAAAGTCCTACCTTAAAAACACCTCTTATTTTCTTTTCTTTAAGTCTTAGGCTCCTCTCTAATGGATAAAAGCTTAAGTTATCTTTTAAGAAAAACTTTCTCGCTAAGCCTTCCCCTATAAAAAAGCCGCTTTTACCATTTCCTTCTGTCACGTAACGGTAGAACGTATTTCTCTCAAAAGAATTATCAAAATCAATCCCTCTTACCATAAGAGGAATAATGTAACTGTTGAATCTCCCGAAAATCTGAGTCTGTAAAAACACTGAAACATTCTCTACTCCCTCAGTCCTTTCAATTTTATTAATAATAGCAGGAGATACTTCTTTTTGTATACTCTCTACAGTAATATGATAATTAAAACGCAATAGTTTCTCCATAAGGTCTCTGTCAAAGCCATTCATTACAGAAATAACTACAATGAGAGTTGCTACCCCCAACATAATACCTAAACAGGCAACAACACTTATAAAAGAAATGTGACGTGCCTTACCTCTGAAAAGATAGCGAAAAGCAAGAAAAACTTCTGTCATTAATCTAGGGGTTTTAAAAGAGGAAACAAAATAACATCCCTTATAGAAGACTGGTTTAAAAGAAGCATAATAAGACGGTCTATCCCAATTCCTAACCCTGCTGCGGGAGGCATACCGTATTCTAAACTCATAAGAAAATCCTCATCAATTTTCTTAGGTAATTCCTCTTCTGTTTTAATTTGCTCTAAGAACCTCTTTCTCTGTTCAAGAGGGTCATTAAGCTCAGAGTAACTGTTAGCTATCTCCATTCCCGCAATAAATAACTCGAATCTTTCCAGTATATTGGTATCATCTTTTTTTGACTTTGCTAAAGGAGCTGTCCATTTAAAAAAGTCCACAACAAAAACAGGTTTATCCTTAGGATACTTTTTTTCAATAAGCTCCTCTGTTATGTTGATAATTTGTGTGCGAGACAGTTCCTCCAAAGATAAGTTTAACCTCTTGCATACCTTTCTAAGTACTTGCTCTTTACTGTCATTAGGAGAAACTCCAAATTCATCCCTAAAAAGTTGCGCAAAAGAAATTCTAAGCCAAGGAGGCTTAAAATTTATCTCTCTATCTTGGTATTTAATAATGTAGGAGGAATATAGTTTATCAAGAAGAAAAGAGAATAACTCTTCGCACAAACTCATCATATATTCATAATTATGGTAAGCACAGTAAGCTTCAAGCATAGTAAATTCGGGGGAATGTCGCACTGAAAGACCCTCATTGCGGAAATTCCTGTTTATCTCAAAAATCTTATCAAACCCACCTACAAGAAGGCGCTTCAGATACAATTCCGGAGCAATACGTAAGTAAACATCTATATCCAAGGAATTATGATGAGTAACAAAAGGTGCTCCACTTGCCCCCCCAGGAATGACCTGCAACATTGGGGTCTCCACCTCTATATAACCTTTCTTACTAAAAAACTCCCTTATAAGGCTAATGATTAAAGAACGTTTCCAGAACACCTCCCTCGTTTTCTCGTTGGAGATAAGGTCTAAATACCTCTGGCGATATCTTATCTCTACATCTTTAAGGCCGTGCCACTTCTCAGGAAGTGGTCTTAAAGACTTAGAAAGGAGTCTTAACTCTTTAACAAGAATGGTACGTTCTTCTGTCTTAGTCTTGAAAAGTTCGCCCTTAACTCCTATGATATCCCCTACATCAAGTTCTTTAAAAAGATTATAATACTCTTTGAGAATGTCTTTTTTCAAATAAATCTGAATTTTCCCTGAAGCATCACTTATATGGGCAAAACTTGATTTCCCATGTTCTCTCTTAGCAATAATCCTTCCTGCGGTAGAAACTTCTTTGCCCTCCCTAAAATCTTCAAGAATACCCTTTATATATTCAGGCTTAAGAAAGGTAGTCTCTTTGTAAGGATTACCGTATTGAGTACTTATCTTTTTCAGCTTGCTTTCATCAATCATCGCTAAAGATTATATAAGATTTAGAATATACTGTCAAATATGCAATTATGTGGAGCTATTGAAGAGTATATATAAATATTATATAATTAAAATGGGGAGATATGAAAATTAAGTCTTTTACCCTCATCGAACTCATTGTAGTAATTGCCATAATTGCCATTCTTGGCTCTATTGTTGCCCCCAACGCATTTAGGGCGATTGAGAAGGCAAAAATATCACGAGCAAAAGCAGACTCAAGAGTAATGCGTTCAGCGGTGGACAATTATTATACGGATATAGGCTTCTTCCCCCCCGATGTCTGCAGAGGGGATGACCCTGGCTTGATGCAAGCCTTACCATGGAACCCTGATGATGGAGGTAATCCCCATTGTATAAATACTACTGGTTTACCCTCAAACTGGCAAACCACTGCTCAAACCTACTGGGACGGGCCATATTTAGATAAATGGCCCGATTTTACTCCGTGGGCAGGAAAATATGACTATAATTACTGGCCAAGTGGGGCAACGCGCTACGGAGTAAACGTACCCCCAGGCATATATGTAGGAACTCAAAGAAACTACGCTGATGACAATAATACACGTATTCCTCCTCATAGTGAGCAGATTCTGGTTAATGATGGGTTTGACGGAGACGGTCAGGTTAATGGAGAAGCTCAACTTATTTTAAGATTGTTTTGATATGAAGTCTTTCACCCTCATCGAACTTATTGTAGTAATTGCGATAATTGCCATTCTAT
>CAYVYZ010000005.1:28742-49058 GCA_964455875.1 uncultured Planctomycetia bacterium
CATTCTATCTGCCATTGTTGCTCCCAACGCATTTAGGGCGATTGAGAAGGCGAAAATATCACGAGTCTCTCAGGATTCAAAAAACATAGAGACTGCTGCTTACGCAATGTATTCTGATACAGGGATGTGGCCGGGAAGCAACTGGAGTGACGACGCCGCAAATGACCCTTTAGCCGGTGCGCCACAGGGAGAAGGGTTTGTATTCTCAAGCAGCCGCGTAAACTTCCCCAGTTCTTTCTGGGACGGCCCTTACTTAGAGAAATGGCCCAAAAACCCCTGGGGAGGATGGTATTGGTGGGATTACAACCATGCCGACCAAAACGGCGACGGTATAGGAATAGAGCATGTTTTATGGATAGACAACGGACGGGGCAATCAAGGGAAAAGAATCCCTTTAACCTCAAGAACAAAAATTGATGATAAATTAGACGACGGCGACTTAGACAACGGCAGAATTCAGGTATGGCAGGGAAATCACACTAATGGCAATTTCGGGTTCATTCTTATTCAAGGAGAATAATTGTAAGAATTAATTAAAACTTGCAAAGATGTACTTTAATGATAAAATAGATAAAGTAAATATTAAGATAAAGTAAATATTAAAAAAAGGAGGTGTGTATGAGAAAAGGTTTTACATTAATCGAACTTATAGTAGTTATTGCTATCATTGCCGTTTTAGCGGCAATTGTTGCTCCCAATGCTTTTAAAGCCATTGAGAAAGGTAAAATTTCTGCAACTATTGGCGACTACAAATCAATAAAAACAGCGGCAATGGCTTACTACTCAGATACCGGTCAGTGGCCTGGGGACGGATCAACAACTGCTGGTTTTGTTACTGATGATGGTACTAGTGGCTGGGACGGACCGTATTTAGAGAAATGGCCGGCAAGAGCTAACTGGGGAGGAGCTTATACTTTTCAAAATGATAATGCAAGGGACTGGGATGGTGATGGTTCCAATGATACTGCAAGATATGTCCAAGTCACCAATGTCCCCTCTACTGCTGCCAATAAAATAGATGTTCAACTTGATGGAACAGCAGGCTTAAACGCAGGGAGCGTTCAATATAGCGGTACCACACTCTACTTGCTTGTTTCTCAAGACTAGAACATAAAAGTTTTAATTAAAATACCCCCCTTTAATAGGGGGGTATTTATTTTTTGGTTAAAACCTGCTTTTTACTAAAGGGGGTTCTCCTTTGCCATAATCCAGATAAAAACCTCTTCCAAAAGTATCCTCTGGTATCTTATCAAGCAAATTTTTCTTAACAAGCTCGTCAAGGGAACTTGGCCAACTATGGTAAAGAATATAGTAGTCCTCTACTTTTTTCTTAAGAAAAGATAAGTCTTTAAGCCATTGAATCTTTTTCTTGATAATCTTTTTAAGATGTTTATTATCAATCGAACAAAGGAGACTGTTAAGATAAATGGCTCCCTCTTCAACGCTCCCTGCACGATAATAAAGAAAAGGAAGATTGCTTTTTAGGAAAGGTGGGCTTTCTGGTAAAGAGGAGGCATATTTATATAACTCAATTGCACGTGAATAATTACCTAACTGGAGATAGTTAAACCCAATCCAAAAAGGTATCCGCCAATCAGAAGGAAAAACCTTTAAACCTTCCTTAAGAAAATAGATGCCTTCTTTTATCTCTTTCGACGTTTCTGGCACAACCACGCCACCAAAGAAAAAAGCCTCTTCTATGTTGTGATCTAAAGATACCACTATACGACAAAGACTAATAATGTAATGTGTCTTATGTGGTATCTCTTCTGGGTAGTCCAAGACTGCTTTGATAAATAAGAGGTGGGCAACAAGAGAATAAAACGTTCCTGATATAAATTTAATATACTTGGCTGAGGGTATATAGTAGAGAGCGTTTTTTCTTGGCAGAAGTGTTTTGTTAAGTATTACCGAGAACAAGACTACCCCACCTGTTGCAATAACTATAATTAGATAATTTGACCTAAACCTTACAGGCATATCAGTGGTCTTTTCTCTCAAAGATAGTTACTGCAACAAAATAACACAGGATAACATAAAAACACGTATAAAGGGTAATTTCTACCATATATAGTGCGGAAATAGGGACTCCATATATAGCATGTATTTTTAAATCTACCTTATGATAATTAGGAAGAACATAATAGAGGACTTTTGAAACCAATTTTATAAACACATATTTTGACTGTGATGTTAACCGTAAGGCGTTATAAGATAATTCACTTGCAAGGTAAATGAGAGCTACTAAAAAGGAAGAAAGAAGAGGAGAGTTAATAAGCGAACATACAAGAAAAACAAACGAACAAATAAAGCATAGCTTTAAGAATATAGAGTAGATACCTGTAAATACTGTTGACTTAAAAGCTCCATTTAAAATAAGTAGTAACGAACCTAACAAACCAGAGAGAAAAAGATAGATAAAAAGCACAATAATAGCTCCTCCTAACTTTCCTCCTATGTAGTGAGCAGCTGACGAATAGGAAAGGTAAATATCTGTAAGACGAAACTCCTTTTCTCTATAGAAGTTATAGGTATAGCGGACAATAATCAGACCAAGCGCACTTAGTTCAATACTTGTTAAACAAACAGTTCTTAGCACAGCACCTCTATCTCCCAAAGATAACTCGCCAAGAAAAAGGGATACCCCCAACAAGAAGATAAAGAAAAAAACAACCACCCAGAAAGCCTTTTCCCTTACTCCCTGCTTAAGTTCAAAAAATATTGAGGCGATTATCTTCATTGTTGCTATGGTTAGTTTCCTTCAAAAATGCTTCTTCAAAACTTTCTGTTGCGTGAGACGCTTTGAGTTCCTCTATCTTCCCGCAAAACATAATTTCTCCTTTCTTTATTATAGCAATACGATGACAAATGCGCTCTACTTGGAGAAGATTATGAGAAGAAAAAAAGATAGTGGTACCTTCTCTGTTTATATCCAACAACAGCTTAAGTATATCTCTTTGCCCTAAAGGATCGAGGCCTAAAGTAGGCTCATCTAAAATAATAACTTCGGGGCTTTTAAGGAGAGCGCAACACAAGCCCAACCGTTGAACCATCCCCCGAGAATAATATTTTATTTTCTTTCTGCCGCCAAGGTTAAACTTCTCTAATAGAAAAGAAACCGTAAGTAGATTGACGCCTAAACTCATACCGAGAAATTCTAACAGCTCCTTAGCAGTGGTTTCTAACGGAGGCATAAAACGCTCAGGAAGATAACCAAATTCTTTATAAATATGTAAAGGAAGAAGTGGCCTTCCCTTATACTTTATCTCCCCTTTCTGAGGTTTAATTAAATGGAGCATAGATTTAATTAATGTGGTTTTCCCTGCTCCGTTTAGCCCAAGGAGTCCAAAGATTTCCCCTTCAAATACCGTTAAAGATATGTCTTTTAATACAGGAAACTTGCCAAAAGTTTTGCATAAGTTCCCCACTTCAATAATACTTTCTGCCATATTATTATTTATTGTATGAAGTACTAGAAATATTATATATCTCCTTAAAACTATTAGCAACACAGAAGATAGCGACCATTTTATTTTAAAAGTGAATGGTGCTTAGCAGATAGTATTCTGGTCTATCGTTCCTAAAGTTTTTAGCTATTAACTACTGTGGTAAGGCTAACTTGGCAACGGTTATACGACAAAGAGCAACCGATGAGTTTTCCTCCTTAGGGGATATATTTAATTTTTCCACCGTTAAGATTTCCTTTGCAGACTCAATGTAATAAAGGAAACTTACTATCTTAGGCATATCCCCTTCACAGTTTAAATCCACATAGTACTTAACAATACCTTTCTCGTTCCTTATCCCGGAGGGTCTTATATTAAGAAGATTTACTGAAGACCTGCGGGCAAAATCCTCCATAAGCTTCAGGAGGTTGTTCATCTCTGCATCAGGTGAACTTTCTTTTTCTAAATAGCCACTGTAATAGGAAGCCTCCTTTTTTATTATCTCTTTCAAAGAAAGAAACCTTAAGTCTTTTTGTATAATAAGTTTCTCTTCTTCTATTTTCTTATTTAACGAGCTTATCTTTGTAAGCGCAGGAGAAATCAATAATCTATCCAGTAAGGCTAAAAAGATAAAAACAATACTAAGGTAGAAAAAAATCCTCTCCCGCTTAGACAACCTTTCTACAAAAGAACTTAATTGGCCTAAATTAAACATCACTCACCTTCTGTATTGCTTATCTTAATCCCCAATTCAAAATCTGCAACTTCTCTATCCCCCTCTTTACGTTTGGAAGTATAACGGGTTTTAACTTCGCTGAATAAACTATCCTTACTTAAGTCCTCAACAAAAGAATAAATCGTAGTCATTGAATCCGCTGTCCCTTTTATAGACAAAGAATTCATTTCCCTCACAAAACGAACATCATTAATACTAACTTTAGAAGGAATATTCTTATAAATTCTATCTATAACCTCTAAAGAACGGCCACGTTTAGCAAGGAAACGTTTTATAAACTGTGTGTTACGAAACTCCTCTTCTAATACCTTAGCCTCTTTATGAATAACTTCTGAACGCTCCTTTAACTTATCCAAGTAAATACTCCTAAACGCTATCTTACTGGCTATCAGTATAAAAATAACCACTATAATAGAAAAGGAAAAGAATCCCATCCAGAGTATTTGACGACTCTTCTCTTCAAATGCCCTCTTAAGCTTTATCTCTTCAGGAATAAGATTAATCTCTGTATTCTTACTCTCGAAAGAAGAAGCAATAACATCCAGAAACACAGAAGGGCTTGCAGTGGAAAACATCTTTCTTACTTTCTCTCGCAAGAAAAGATGCTCTAAAAAAGGAACATTTTCTGCAGAAATCCCTAAAGTGTTAGTTAAGAAAGGGGATAATCCTTTATATTTATTGGTAGGCATAAGAAGAAGAATCCTTTGGGGAACGCTTTCTATATCCTCACTTCTATAAACATCCAAGGATTTTTTCATCTCTTCCACAAACTGACTGGCATAGCGTGTATAATCTTCGTCGAGATGCTGAATGCCTATAGGGATGCTACGAGTAAAGAGAGAAGCCCCTCCAAAAACAATATTAAAATAACTAAATGACCTGTCGATATGCAAAAGCCCCGTCGGAAACTCTTCACCGCTAATTTTAAAGAGCTCTGATATAAACTTCCCCGCTGCTTCTGAAGCAAAACATATCCTCTCTATTCCTATTCCTGCTTTACTTACAATATTCATCTGACGGTGCACAACTTCTCTAGTAACAATAACCAAAAGAACTTTTGTATAATTAGCACGGTAAACTCCTAAAACCTTATAGTCAATAATAATCTCCTCCCTAGAATAAGGTGTATGTCGCGCCGCCTGAAGATTCATGATATCAGCAATTTCCTTGGGGTCAGAAGAAGGTATCTCAATATTCTTGGTAATAGCAAGGTGGGCAGGGATAACCAAATTTACATTAGAAGTCCTTACCTTGATTTTTGTACTTTTAATAAACTGGTTTATTCTTTGGGCAATATCTTCTTCTTTTAATCCTGCTATTTCGTAGCCAGCAACATCTACAACTTCTCGATGTAACCCTCTTTGTCTGGTATAGGCAATCCTTAAACCATCACTTCCAATCTGAATGCTTAAGTTATCACTACTTTTCCCAAAAATAAAGGCCTCTCTGAAATTACCTCTTATCATCTATCTCTCTCGCCAAAACAAAATTCTTCCTTCCCTGTCGACAACACACTCTGTACGGCTTACAACTTTTGAATAGCTAAGCTTGGCTTCTGAGTTTATTCTAAAATAATCAGAGGAAACTCTAATAAATCCGGCAGCAATAATATTACTTAAGTTTTCTACCTCACTGGGAGAAAGAGAAAAACTTTGGCTTAATACGGGCAGTACTGACTGCACTGAAGTAAATATTCTATCGTCTTCGGTTCCTATTTTGCCATCTTCTCCCTTACGATAGGAAATTATTTTGTCAATAAGGGTTTTCTCTATCCCGATAGCAAATAAAACTTCTTTAGGAGCTGTATTTATATTGACACTCTTATCACCATAAATAGTAACAAAATCCTTCAGTCTTAAAAATATATCCCTATTTATTCCCTTTACCAAAAGCAACTCATAAACTGTTTCATAATCAGCGTCTTTACAATCGTAAGGCTCAGGCAAGTTTCTATAGTAACTATCTTCGGCACTTCCCTGGGGAATTGAAAGGTAACTATCTTTGTCTCTAAAATCTATTATTGCGGCCGATAATTCTTTAGCTTCTGTTTTTGACATACCAAACACGGCTTCAAATAATCTCTCCATCGTCTTGATATCCGCCTTGTTAATATTTATCTTTCTTGCTTCATCTACTACGCCGTATTTCCTTTCTATTTTACCATCTTCATGATAATTATAAAATACATTGAACTCACCCAAACTTACTTTTACATTCTTAAACTCTTCCTCATCAGATGCCCAAGTATCAGAAAAACTATCAATGCCCTTTGAGTCATCTTTTAATACCTCCATAATAGCGTAATTAACCGCTGCTTGTCCAATAAAACGAAGACTGCTACGCTCGCCTATTCTTTTTATAAAAATCGCTTTTTGTCTTGCACCTCTACCTAAGTACAGACCAAAGAGACAAAGTAAGAAAAGTACCCATAAAATGAAAACAAGCATCATCCCCTTTTGATAACACCTTTCCATTTGTTCTTATTAAATTAAATCTGTCCTATAGGAATATTGACAATACGTCTGTAAACAAATTTTTTATTGTTGCAACATATTGATATATATATGCTTACAGACATAGGAATCCTTTTCTGTCCCCACTCATCACTCCAGAAATACTTTTTCTCCTTAGAATCGTAGAAATAGTAGCTCAACTTAAAATTATCAACATCACCAAGAATCATGCGACTTTCTTCTTTCCTACGATAAATATCGCTTAAGTTCTTTACAATCCTGAATATTTTCCTCTCCTTCTTATTCCAATAGTAAATAACTTCTCCCACTCCTTCTTTTAATCCGTCAAACTTACTATTAGTTCTTATAAAAGTAGCAAAACTAAGTTTGGTTTTATTACCTTTAAATGGTACAGAATTATACAAAATGGTATTCTTAAGGTTAAAAGAAAACTCATCAAAAAATATTGCGATATCCTCATCGCTATCTTTTTGATACACTTTCTGCCATACTTTTATACCACTCATAAAGGTACCAAGCACACTTAAACCCACAACAGAAAAAAGAACGGCCACAATTATTGCCTCAATGAGAGTAAAACTAAATTTGATAGTAAGCCTGCAAGAATTATTATTCATGAGAATTACTTCATATCATTTCCGGTAACATATATATGTAGATTTCTCAAGTTTAACATTCCTTTTCCCTTCTTTCCAACCAATTCTTAAATCTACTTCATACATATCCATATTCTCTGTCGCCGCTAACAAAGAATATGTTAAGCTCCATAAGAATTTCTTGTTGTGCATCTTAAAAACACCCGAAGTCTTAGGAAAAACAGGAATCTTAAACCTTTTTAAATTGCTTTCTATATCCTCCATCTTACTATCTGACCAAACTAGAGCATAAATATAATGCTTCGCATAAGAAGAAATATTAAGAGAAGAAAAAAAACTTCTATATATAAAAAGTATACCTGTTATAAGGATAACTACTGTGATCATAACTTCAATAAGAGTAAAAGAGGAACATAAAAAAGAGTTATACAGAACACTTCTCTTAAAATAGACGAATTTTTTTTCGTGTCCAGAAAATATACTGAAATGTAGGTCAAAAAAAGATAGGGTTTTTATCTTCCTACTATTGCCAGTTGGTAATATCGTCTTCACTTTCTTTACCATCTCTTCCTAAAGAATATAAGTCGTAGTCAGGGTTGTGTTTTCCTGGTGAAACATATTTATATTCTCTTCCCCAAGGATCAACAGGCTTTTTTTCTAGATAGGGTCCATTCCAGTTAACAGCAGAAGGTGGTTTCTCCAAAAGAGCATTTAACCCTTCCTCAGTAGTAGGAAAGGCACCATTATCCAGCTCATAAAGTTTAAGGGCCGTGGCAATATTCACCTCAATATCTGCACGGGCAGCAGCTCTTCTTGCCTGCTCCCCCCTTCCTGTAAGACGAGGAAACACCATTGCCACAAGAGCACCGATAATAATAACTACCAGCATAAGTTCAATAAGAGTAAACCCCTTACGCAAACTGACATTTTTCTTGTGGAGATTTACTTTCATATTTCACCCCCAACAGTTTACTTTTTACGGTAGTACTCCTTCCACTCTTTTTCTAAATCCTCAAGTGTGTTAAGATATCCACTATATGAAGAACGCAATGCACCTTCTATACTTTTACCGTCACGCATACAACGACAGAAATTTGTAAACCTCTTATTGCCGTATTTTTCAATTAGAAATCCCACCAATGACACAGCCTCCAGATAATAAAGGTCAATAAGGTTCTTGCCGGTAAGAATAAGAACAAGTGGCGTTCCATCATCATTGGTATAACGTACATATATTTTATCGTCAGATTTTATACTTTTTACATCCATCTCTATCATATCACGCAAAGAAAGAAACACCTTTCTTTTCAAGGCATCTCTCATTAGCTCCTTCATATGTCTCTTCGGTTTCTCCTCCCACTGTGCTACCCCTTCATCGAGCCATAAAGGAATTTGACCTGTAAAACCAACGAAATCCCTAAACATAAGATGTGTAATCTCATGAGGCAATATAGATACAAGAAAACCTTCTCCTCTAAAATAGCTCATAATCAACCTGTTAACATAATCCGCCATTCCATGGGACCAGCTGGGCATATTACTTGCCTTAAGGTAAGACTCGTGATCAGGGTAAATGTATATCTTCACCCTCCTATCCCAAAGCCAGAACTCCGAATAACGTTCATATCCTAAGTCTTTAGCAATATCTACGTAATACTTCTCTGCGTGCAAGAGTACCTCTTTTGCAAAAGATAAATGCTTTTGGTCATAATACACGATAAAATGTGTTCCTTTTAACTCACAGAAGTCATCCTTGGCTAAAAGAGAAACACTTGCACTAAGAAAGAGAATAATAAAAAATACTTTCTTCATTATCTAACCATAATATTTATCTGGAAAATGGGAAGAAGCATTGCCATCACAATAAATCCTACCAGTGAACCCATAAGAAGAATCATTAAAGGCTCTAGAACAGTGGTAAAAATTTTTGTTCCTTCCTTTAACTCTTCCTCATATATATTAGCCAGTTCTCCTAAAGCTTCGTCCAACCTTCCTGACTCTTCCCCCACAGAAATAAGACTAGTGACAAAAGGAGGAAATAGAGTTGATTTGCTCAATGAAGCACCTAACGAGGCTCCTTCTTCTAAGTCCTTTGTGCTTTTTAAAAGCTCTCTCTTTATTATCTCGTTATTAAGGGTAGGAATGGCAAGCCTTAAAGCCTTAAGAATGGGTATCCCACTTTTTATTAAAATCTCCAGAGTCCTACTTAAGATCGCCATATCCTTCCTGAAAACAAACCCTCTAATCATCGGAATGCGCAACTTCAATTTGCTTAGGAAAGCTCTAATCTCTTTTTTGTCTCTCCGGCGAATATACACAAAAATAAGTATACACAATAAGATTACTATAATTGGCCACTTTTCCTTTAAAAAAATACTCACAGAAATTAAAATTCGTGTAGGTAAAGGAAGCTGAGACCCTAAGTCAGAAAAAATATTCATAAGCTTTGGTACGACAAAAGAAAGCATAAACACAATCGTCCCTATTCCTACAAACAACATTATCACAGGATACACAAGAGCAATCTTTACTTTAGCAAATATCTCCTCCTTATTCTTGTTGTATCTTGCTATTCTTAAAAGAACTTCTTCTAACTTTCCTGTGTCTTCCCCCGCCTTTACCATAGAAATATAGAAATTAGAAAACACCGAGGGAAATTTCGCTAAGGCACTTGAAAGATTCTGTCCCTCTTTTATTTCAGAATGAAGCTTAGCCACAACAGATCTAAAAAAATTATTCTCCATCTGAGAAGAAACTACCTCTAAAGCTCTTAAAACAGGAACTCCTGACTTAATAAGAATGGCTAACTGTTTACTAAAAACTGTTATGTCACGAAGTTTTACTCTTTTGAACAAAAACTGTAAAGAAGTCTCTCTTCTGCGAACACGCTCTTCTATTCTTACAGGAAAATACCCCATTTCCTCTATCTTTTTAAGGGCCGCCTCTTTACTAGAAGCCTCAATCTCCCCTTCGATAACTGTCTTAGGATCTGTTTTTGCGCGATAATAGTAAAGTGCCATTTGTCTTTTTTAATTAGCTCTTAGCTCATAGTTAGTGGCTTTTAGTTTATATTTTTAGGCACCAGAAGCGAAAGTCATCGAGCTATGAGCTATATTCGCTATTCTTTTTCTTCTCTTACAAAATAATTTATTCGGGTTCTCTCGCTCCCCGTAAGATCTAAAAAACAAATGCCTATCTCGTATCTATCTACCTCTTCTGTTGGCTTAACCCAAACAACTTTAGCTAAACACACAATAGGATCCTTACCATCGGGAAGCTCCATATTGACCTCTAAGATTGAACCAATAGGAATTTCTTCAGGAGCAATAAAAGCTACTCCACCTGCACTAATATTCTTTGTTGTAGAAAACTTATCCCAAAGATAACCTTTCTTAGTAAGCTCCTCTTTAGACTTTATAATACGATAAAGAATCCGGATGCGTGCATCAAGACGTTTAAATGCTCTCTGCTCTAGAAAAATACTACTTTCTTTTAAGGGGCTTTTCTCTGCGTAGAGAAATTTTCTATCTTCGCTTGAGACCACCCTCATAACTTCACTAGGGGTAGTTATCCCTTGCATTACTTTATACCACCCATCTTGTCTTAAAGTATTCATGCCTCTTTGAACAGCAACTTTTTTTATCTGCTCTGTCTGCGCTCTCTCCACTACCAAATCTCTAATCACCTCGTCCATCAATAAAATCTCATATATACCCGTTCTACCCAAATATCCTGTAAAATTACATCTCTCACACCCTACACCTTTAAATACTCTTAACTCCTCTGGTGAGGCTAAAGATAAATCTTGGGCAATCCGGTTCTTAAGCTCCACGGAAACTCCTCTATCATCCTCTTTACAGTATGGGCATATAACTCGCACTAACCGCTGAGCAATAAACGACTCGATACTGGATGAAACCAGATAGGGCTCTATTCCTATATCAATAAGCCGAGCTATTCCGCTTGCTGCGTCTTTGGTATGAAGCGTAGAAAAAACCAGATGCCCTGTCAAAGAAACTCTTATAGCAATCTCAGCGGTTTCTAAGTCACGAACCTCCCCTACCATTATAACATCAGGGTCATGACGCAAAATACTCCGCAATCCTTTCGCAAAATCAAGACCAATATCAGGAGCTACTTGAATCTGAGTAACCCCTTTAAGCTCATACTCTATAGGGTCTTCAATTGTAATAATTTTTCTGTCACGCGTATTGAGTTTACTTAAAAAAGCATAGAGAGTTGTAGTCTTGCCACTTCCCGTAGGACCTGTAATAAAAATAATACCATTAGGTTTTGAAATAAGTCTTTCTACAATCTTTAAATCATTGTCAGAAAAACCTAACTTCTCTAGGCTAAAAAGCATCTTTGTAGGAAGAATTCTAATCACCATACTCTCTCCATAAGGAGTAGGAAGAGTAGAAATTCTCAAATCCAGATTTTGCTCATGGGTTTTAACTATTGCTCGTCCATCCTGAGGCAACCGCTTCTCCACAATATTAAGATTGCACATTATTTTTATCCTAGAAATGATAGGAAGAATAAATTTCTTTATTTGAGGAGAAACATTGGCATCGTAAAGTACTCCATCAATACGATACCGTATAGAAACTTCTCCTCGGTATGGCTCAATATGAATATCTGTAGCCCTTCTTTTATATGCTTCAAAAATTATCTGATTAACTAACTTCATTATGGAAGCGTCTTCTGCTAACTCTTCTATATTCTCTATCTCTTTTACAGGAGCTTCGTCTGTCTCTTTGGTAGAGCGAGAAATCTTATCCACGGTATCTGCACCTAAACCATAATAACGCTTTAGACTTTCATAAATATCTTCTTCTAAAGCAAGTTTCATTTTTATATTGCAACCTAAGTGAATCATTAGTTCATCCTGTGTTTTTATATCAAAAGGATAGCCTACAGCTATTACTAAGCTGTGTCCCTCTTTAAACTCTAAAGGTAAAAAATGGTAATAAAAGGCAATTCGTGCCGATACTTTATCCAACGCTTCTTTCTCTGGTACGGTTTTATTCAAATCAATCGCTTCTAAATCTAACTCCTCTGCCAACTTTCTTAAGACTGTTTGCTTATCAACAATCCCTTTTTTTAAAAGAGCAAAGAGGAAACTATCTTTATTGGCAGAGATTTCCTTAACAATGGTTTCGGCAACCTCCTGTGATACCACTCCCTTCTTAATAAGAATGTCTTTTATTTGCTGATCATACTTTCCCGCCATTTATCTACCCCTCACACAAATTGTTGTACCCACAGTATCACAACAACAATCTATCTCTTTATTATTTTTCTTTCATTCTCATTTATCCAGTTAAGCAAAGCCTGGGCATAATCTTCCCTTCCCAAAGACCTTAACCGTTTCACCTCTTTTAAAGCAGCTGCCTTATCACCCATTCTAAAATAAGCCCCCCCTAAAGCAACATAAGCATCAAGATAATTGGGGTTAATATTTATACACTTCTTAAGCACCCTGATGGCACTTTTGTAATCTCTTAAACTACTGTAAACAAGACCAAGCCCATAATATACCATATGACTTTTCGGGTTGATAGCTTTTGCTTTCATAAAATACCTTATTGCCCCTTTATAATCAGAATTAGCTGCAAGAATCAAAGCTAAGTTATAATAGGCACTGAAACTTGTGGGATTTAACTTTATAACTTTTCTATAACAGTCTGCTGCTTTGTTATATTCCTTTTTAAGACCATAAATAAGACCTAACTGGAGATAAGCAACGCTATGACGAGGGTTAATCTTTATAATCTCTTGATACTCTTTGATAGCAGCATCGTAGTCTTGAGCTTTAACGTAGGCATTGGCACGTTCAAATCTATCAGCAACTTCTCCGCAAAAACCATTAAATAACACAAAAAACGTAAACAAAAAAACCACTGCCTTCTTCATCATATCTCCTTCTTAATAATTGGTCGGTAGCCAATGGTCATACAAATAGCCGTATGTGCCGCTTCGTTCCACGCCATATGGCCTTACGGCCGTCATACATTGTCATACAATAGTCATACATGGTCATACGTTATAAAGTCACCAGGTCACAAAGTCACCCGTTATACCTACTAATCGCTAACCGCTATACGCTACTCGCTAATCCCTATACCCTGCATCCCATCAAAAGTGATACTTTCCAATCATATAAAATCTCTCTTCGGGTATATGGTCAGCTTTGCCTTCTATAATATTTTCGCATCCTAAAAGAGTCTCTTTTATAGGCACATATTCTCCCTTTCTTCCTGTGTAAGACTCCGCTACAAAAAAAGGCTGAGTTAAGAAGAACTGTAATTTCCTTGCTCTTTCATAGATAATTCTGTCCTGAGATGACAATTCATCTACACCAATAACCATAACTATACGTCGCAACTCCTCGTATCTCTGAAATATCCTTATTACCTCTTGGGAAATATTGTAATGATAAGTTCCTACAATATCAGGGTCAAGATTTGCACTAGACGACAAAAGAGGGTCGATTGCTGGATAAAGGCCAAGTTGAATTCTTTCCCTTGACAACACCATAATAGCGTCTAAAAAACTAAATATAGCAACTACTGCTGGGTCAGTCAAATCATCTGCGGGAACATATACTGCCTCTACCGCAGTTATAGAACCACCACTAGAAGAGGTCCTTATTCTTTCATGAAATTCACTTGCTTCTGACAAAAGTGTGGGTTGATAGCCTGTCTCTGAAGGAAGATGCCCTAAAAGGGTAGAAATCTCTGCTCCTGCCTGAATAAACCTGAAAATATTATCCACAAATAAAAGAACATCTTTATTCTCACGTTGAATAGACTCCGCCATTGTTATTCCTGTAATTGCCCCAATAAATCTGGCACCGGGAGGTTCATTCATCTGTCCAAATACCAACATTGTCTTAGAAATAACCCCCAATCTTTTCAACTCAAAGTAAAGCTCATTTCCCTCACGAATACGCTCTCCAACTCCTGCAAATACAGCACTTCCTCTATGCTCTTTTATAATGTTATGAATTATCTCCAAGGTTAAAACACTCTTTCCAAGCCCTGCGCCACCTAAGATGCCACTTTTACTTCCCTTAACTAAAGGAAATAACAAATCAATTATCTTTATACCCGTCTCAAGAATTTCAAAGCCGCTCGATTCTTCTTTCATAGAAACCGCTGTCCCCATCTCTTGTCTCCTTATAGGCAGACTCTCTATAGAAGTAATCTTTTCCCCTTCATCCATAGGTTCACCTAACACATTTATTAATCGCCCATATAAACAATCACCAATGGGAATCTCTATCCTGTCACCATAAACAGAAACCGGGGTATTCCTTCTTATGTTTATTGTAGAATTTATTGCAATACAGCGAACTTTATTATCACCGATGTGTTCTGCTACCTCTAAAATAACATCTCTACCATCTACCCTCTTTACTACAATCCTATCAAAAATATTAGGAACGTCTTTGGCATCTGAAAATTTCACATCTACAACTGGCCCCTGCACTGATACAACATAACCTTTTGTTTCTTCTCTACTGTTCATAATCATCCCCTACCAACAATCGGCTATTAACCCATAATTCCTACTCGTACTGCATATTGAGTACAACTTGATAACTCGTCAGACAGAAATCTCCAACGAGACAACTCACCACCAAACTGCTAATCGCTATACGCTATTATTTACTCTTTAACTTTCTATCAAAAATCATCTTTGCTGCAAATAATTCTCTCATACTCCTATCAGTCAACTCATGGCGTAAACGAAAGTATTTATATCTAAGCTTCTCATCAAGCTCTTCAATCTTACGGGTACAATCCTCTAAATGCATAAATCGGGCAGCAAACTCTGATAGTTTACTCGTCATAAAAATCTCATAAATCCTCTTTATCATCCAAAGATAAATCAAGTACTCCACCACCCTTTCTACAGGAGATTCCCAAATAAACCCATAAATGTCTATGTGCTTCTTCTCTCTGCCACTCTTACCATATGGCAATAGAGATTCTACTTCTACCCTTTGAACTGCTAAGGAATAAGCGTGAGGGTATACTATCTTAACCTCTCCCATATTACCCTTTATCACTTCTTTTATTATATGGTTCCTTAAAGCTTGTGCTTGCTCAAAAATATAATCCTCTTTAATCCCTTCCATATACACACAATTTATGCCTCTTTCTCTTACATAAATCCTTCCCCTCTCTCCCACCACAATTATTCTGCCTCTTTTTTCTGATAACTCCTTAAATGCTGTATTTATTACTTGTACATTAAGCCCTCCCAAAAGTCCAGCATCAGATGTTACAGCAATAACTCCTACAATATCTGTTGTGGGATTAATAAAAGGATGTGATATGTCTTTCAGATCGATGCCGCCTAAGAATCCTTCCACTACATAAGAGAACTTTTCAAACGAGTAAACTTTTTTCTCAAAAGCATAAAATTGGGATATGGCAATACCTTTTAATACCTTAAGAAGTTCTGATAAATCTTTGTAAAAATCCATATCTTTTTTGACATCCGAAATAAAAGCCATTTTTTTTAATTAAGTTGACTTTACAAAATACTTTTGTAAAAAAGTATACAATACCTCCTGCATACTATCAGTAATAACTCTCTGCTCTCGTAACTGAGAAAGAATTTCGGGATGTTCCTGTTTAAGGCCATAAAGACAATACTGCTTGAAATCTCTTACTTCAGAGGGAGAAAAGTTATCAAGAAGCCCCATATTTAAAGCATAAAGGTAAACTATTTGCCCTTCAATATCTACAGGTGAGTTTTTTGGCTGAATCAAAAGTTGAGTAATTATTTCGCCTCTTTTTAATGAACGCTCTGCTTCTTTAGAAAGGGTTGTAGCACGCAATTGTGTCATCTGCAATAATTCCCGGTAGTGTAAATAGCCTAAACGCAAGTTTCTACTTAGTGCCTTCATTGCCGGCCACTGTGCTTTACTTCCAATACGAGAAACAGAAAGACCTAAATCAATAGCCGGCCTAAATCCTTTATTAAAAAGGGAAGTGCTAAAATATATCTGGCCATCAGTCATAGAAATAATATTTGTAGAAATGTATCCTGTGACATCTCCATGTTGAACCTCGACAATAGGAAAGAAAGTCATCGAACCTCCCCCAAGTTCCGGACGAAGCTGTCCTGCTCTCTCCATAAGCTGAGAATGAATATAGAAGATATCCCCAGGATAAGCTTCTCTGCCAGGAGCTCTACCTAAAAGCAAAGATATTTGTCTGTAAACCCAAGCGTGACGAGTCAAGTCATCAAAGACAACTAAAACATCCTTTCCGTTATACATAAAGTACTCTCCCAACATACAGGCAGTATAAGGAGCAAGGTACTGCTCTCCTGGTGAAGTAGAAGCTACTCCACTTACCACCGTCGTGTAGGAAAGAGCTTTTTTATCCTTGAGCATATCTATTATCTTAACTAAACTAGAATATGGTTTACCAATGCAACAGTATATGCAAACAACATCCTTTCCTTTTTGGTTAAGTATTGTATCAAGTGCTACTGTAGTCTTACCTGTCAATCTGTCGCCAATAAGCAATTGGCGCTGTCCTTTACCAATGGGAATGGTAGCATCAATAGTAAGAATCCCTGTCTCAAGGGTTCTTTCTACCGGAACTCTGTCTAATACGCCTGGCGCATCTCTAAAAACAGGATAAAATGCATCAGCTTTTACTTCTCCCTCACCATCCTGGGGTTGACATAGGCTGTCCACTATCCTACCTAAAAAAGATTCTCCAACAGGAAGAGAAAGGAACTCACCCTTATTATAAACCTCTTCACCTGCCTTTATCTGTTCCGCTGAACCTAAAACGAGTATCTGAACCTCATCTTCAATAAACCCAATCACAAGTCCTTTAAGACCCGTGGCAAACTCTACCATTTGTCCGTTTACACAGCTGGGCATACCCGTAGCAAAAACAATAAACTTCTGAACAGACTTTACAACACCTACCTCACGAACATCCACTGAGTAACTGGCCTTTCTATCTAAAGCATCACTCATTTTTTTACTACATCTACTTATTTTCGTTCACAAGCTGGCGTGCTTTTTCTTTTATTATCCACTTTAGACTGGCATCGACCACCACACTTCCTATATTAACTAATAAGCCAGAAACTAAAGAACTGTCTTCTTTTCTTGTAAAATCTATATCTTTACCCATCTTTTCTTTCAGCCTAGAAGCCAGAGTATCAAATGTATCATCCTCTAAAGGAAAGGCGCTTTTTATAGTGGCCTCTGAGACACCTTCTAATCCTAAAGGAATCTTCAAATTATCAATGCCTGACTTCATAAACTCACCCACAAGATGATTGTGAATAATTAAGCGTATTTCATCACTCAGAGAGTTTTTAATAAGCTCGGCTGCCTCTTCTATTGCTTTTTCTCTTATTTTTTTCTCCATATCGAGAATAAGCATCTTCCGTGCTTTCTCTGCCTCCTTTATCATCTCTTCGCTTTCTTGCTGAGCCTTTTTGATAATTTTTTCTTTCTCTGCAAGAGCTTCTCTCTGAATAGCCTGTTTAATCTTCTCAGCTTCTTCTCTTGCCTCAGAAATCTTCTTCTCATAAATCTGGTTTGCCTCGTTGAGTTTTTTATCTACCTCTGCCTGTTTCTCCATATAATCTTTGGTGAGTGTATCAAGATGCTCAGTGGCGGAAGTTATATTCTTAGATAAAACTCTCCTTAAAATAAATACAAGAAAAATAAATATAATAACTTGAAATATTATCAAAACTACAAGTAAAATCATTTATCCCCCTTTCTAACCTATAAATTGAACCTATGTCTTTTAACCCTAAGGTTTTACGGCGTTAAAATTTGAAACACAATAAGCATAGCTATTATAGACAAACTCTGGGCAAACACTAACCCTACTACCATTGCTGTAAAAATTTTAGGTGCCGCAGAAGGATTTCTGCCTAAAGCATTGATGCTGGCAAATATCCCTGCCGCAAAAACAGCACATGGCCCCAAGATACACAGTCCAAAAATTACAACTAGTGCTAAGTTCCTACTCATATTATTAGTTCTTAGTCTTCTTATCTAGCATCTAGTATCTCGTATCTAGTATCCACTATCATTCGATTCTTGATTCTTGATACTCGATATTCCTACACCCTCCACCCTAACATAAAAGTCACCAAGTCACAAGGTGACCCGTAAATGGTCAATAGTCGATAGTCAATAGTCATGTATTTTTAGCTCTTAACTTATAGCTCTTAGCTTATAATTTTTTATCCAGTATCTATTATCTAGTATCAAGTATCTTTTATCTATCAACTAACAGCTGATGACTATGAGCTATTCTGTCCGCTATTTACGGCTCTTCCACAATTATTGTTGCTACGTTCTTATCTAATTTTACCACACCCCTTTTAATTATAAATGACTTTTTATTATCAATAATCATGTATCCTCCTATTAAGCGAGAAATAATATTCTTATGAAAAGGCGTAATCTCAAATACACCTTGCTCTCCTGGCATAATAATACTCTTCGCCTTCCCTTCAAAAACAATCCTTTGAGGGGAAATAATTGTAACTTCCAACATATCTATTCTTTAATATTGGTGGATTCTTGAGATTCTTCTTCTCCAAAAGAAATCTTTTTTGCCTCAGAGATTATATCGTGTGTCGCTCTTGATGAACGGTACCATGTAAAGAAAAACACCAAAGAAAGCAGTCCTATAAATATAATTATAGAGAAAATCACTATCCATGTGGCAGTTTTTGTAGGAGAAAGGGTCTTAAACTTAGTTTTGGCAAGAATATCAGGACTAAGGGGTCCGCTTTTTGTCTCCAGAAGCTTTTCCATATCGCTAATTTCATCTTTTAAGCGCGCAAGACTTTTAACGTTGGTACGATAAACGCCAATATGTTGGGAACGGCTTATTGTTTCGTCATTTTGCGACTTTACTATTTCGGAAATAAGAGAATTTGCCCGTTTTGAAAGACTTTCTACATCATCATAATGGGAAGAGCCTTTGAATGCTAAAAGAAGCTTATCAACCCTTTTCTTGACCGCCTCTAACTCCTCCTGGGGTATTAGCCAAATATCCTTTATTTCTACCTCAAAAATTCTTGTTTCCCTAGGCTTTAGTGTCACCCCATTCTTATACACATAGTATAAAGATTTTTGAGAATCAAACTCTAAATTAAGACCGCCTAAGTCTACAATATCATCTGGTTTAACTTCCTGGGGTAAATATACTTTTACAGGGACAAATTGGGTTCTAACTTGGGAAGGATTTATAGCAACAATGCGAAAACGAAGATTGTCTGCCCATAAAAAAAATGGCAAAAGTACCATTACTATAAACAAACTTATTAAAACGTTTTTCTTAAGAAAATAAGACATCGCTCTTCTCTTATAATTCCATTATATTGTATTGTGCCTAACTCATTAAATAGCTTTACTGTAATACTGTAGATACTACCGGTGCATCGATGCCGCCAAACTTCGCTTCAAACAACGCCTGTAATATCTTTAAGACTCCTTCTATTGTATCTGTTTTCTTCCTGATTGCTTTAATAGTTGGAGATTCATTAAGCTTTTCTTCCAAAACCTCACTTAAATCATAACCTTGGCTCTTAGCCAATTCATTTAATTTATCCGTAATCTCATTTAAGGCGCTCGTGACAATAGGACTTGCACCTTGACTCGCAATAATATCAGGAAGCTCTTCTACCGACTCCTGCAGATTCTTTAAGGTAATAGCAATACTTACGCCATCCTCACTTCCAATAGTAGCCTCTAATGCTTTAACTAAATCAAGCGTCTTTTTAGCAGCACGCTCTGCCTCAGGAGCCGCTGACGCCAAACCAGCAATAGTAGTAATAGACATTTCTTCAACTGAGCCTGAACCAGCAACTAACCCTCCTGTTGTCTGCTCACTAACTGTGTAAGTATAGGCTTTACCAGGAGTAAATCTGGTATCGGCAGTAAATTCATAGCTATATAAACCAGGGCTTACCTCAGTCATAACCCAATCTTTTACTATAGGCTGGTTGTCCCAGCTGTAAATATTTACTATAGGATAAAGGCCGCTTGG
>CAYVYZ010000006.1:0-28576 GCA_964455875.1 uncultured Planctomycetia bacterium
AGTCGGGAGGGCGGGATTTGAACCCGCGACCCCTTGAACCCCATTCAAGTGCGCTAATCCAGACTGCGCCACCTCCCGAATACATCACAGAGGCTCTTAGTCTTCCTGTGCGCCGCTCATAAATAATATCAAAGAAACTAAGCCACTTTATGCCCACCTTAAGAAAGAACTATGCCTAAAAATAAATAACACTTAATTCCTCTTCTCTCAGAAGAAAAAATACTACAGATTTTTACTTATTATACTTGGTTTTTTGTGGGGTGTAAAGAGCGATTTTGAAAGAAAAAGGCAAACTATTGCTAGAACATAACATCTCTTTGGACTATTGCCATTCCATCATTAAAATTATCCACCACAATATCGGTTTTCTCTGCTTCCTTAGGCAAACGCACTGCTTTAGCAGGGTAACTATAATAAAACACAAGCTTGAAGCTCAAATATTTTATGCCAGTAGGTAAATGGGCGGATGACTTAAGATTAAAAGAACAAAATAAAGGCAAATAACTTTCTTTATCTACATATAACTTTATACCTCCTGCCTCAATCTTTGGAAGAGAAGCATCAAAAAAAATTAGCAAAACTCATCGCCCCTCCAAGCGGTATTTTCCTTAACATATCTACACTTAAGATTTCCTTATCTACATTTACTATATAACATTCCTTATTTTTAAATTCCCCTTCCTCTACATATAGTCTATCTTTGTTGGCAGCAATCAAATATAACGGGTAAAAAACACCTACAAAATTATTCGCTGCTTCCTTATCCTCCATAGTAGGATACATTTCATAAAAGTCTGCCTGCGGCGGCCACAATAGCCATATTCTCTTTAAAGAAGGGTTATCTATTCTAAACCATTTGTTAAACATACTGCAATAATATCCATCGTTATTAAAGACACAAAGTAAATCTCCTTTTGCTTGCAACTTCAACCTCTCTGCTGCCTGAAATTTCGCTTCTGTTAATTTTTCCTCCATCATCTTTCTGTATAACGCTATTTGTTTCTCTGAGGCCCCTTTTCTGCGCGCTTCTGCTATCTTTTGCTGTATCATTTTACCTATTGCGTAATCTAAATCGACATCGGAAAGTTTATAGGAACGTACTTTCGTTCTATGCATAAATAGCTTTTCTTTAAAATTAATATTAGCAAATGAATCAACTTTAAAACTGTCTACCAAACCTGTAATGACTACATCGAGGCTACCTTCTACATGCATACTCTCTAGGCTATCCAACGCTTTTATCAATTTATTGATTACAGAAAAAGATTTACTTTTAGATAATTTGGATAAAGATTCAGCTTCATGAGACGATATTTCCTCTTTTTTTATAAGCTCTACTTCTTCGATTAAGTAGGTAACGATGACACCACATACGTCTATCTTTATATACTTATCTGTCTTATCAATCACTCTGCCTTCTATCTTTCGTCCTGACTTTAATATAATAGTATCGGAAAAAACAAAAGAGGACATCCCCACAATTACAACAAAAGCAAAAATTCCTCCTAACATATTTCTAATACTCATTAAATCTCTCCTTTCTTAAACTCCTTTCATGTTTCTACAACTTAATACCAATATCGATCACTTCAAAGAAAAATATAATTGCTCACTTATGTTGATAAGCTTGTGGCTTAAGTTAAATATATTAAGAACAACCAACACCTCTTCTATAAATGTTATTAATGTTTACCTTCAAAGTTCTTAACTGTGCTAATTAAAAGAAAAGAATGGAAAAATAAATTTTAATATTTGTTGTGAAAGTAAGAGGCATGCTAACGGGAATTACTTTGGATTATACCCCCCTAAAGAACCAATGAGCTTACCATTTATAATAATATAGGTTTTATAGCCGTCTGCTTCTTTATCTCCTCCTTTCGGAACAGTCAACAATTCAAAATTTCCTACCTTTTTATGCTTCACATTGGAATAACCCCACCAATTGGGAGGAGAATAATCGCTTAAAGGGAAACTGTATTCATAAAACCCATTAGGAAAATATCCTTCATATTGCATCTCTTTATAATAAGAATAAGAAGTGTTATTAGAGGAAACGTTTTCTGAATAAACATGCTGATTTTCATCTCTCTTATCAGCACAGAAGACAACTACAGGAACCACTGCTAATGTAATTACCAATAGTATTTTCCTCATCAGATAATAATAGCATAAAAATATTACTTTTTTCAATGTTTGGAATGGTTTTATATAAGTATACACCCTTACCGATACTAAAAATTAAAGGTCAAAGGTGTCAATGCCAAATTCTTTTTTTATCTTTATTTTTGTATTGATGAAATCACGATGGGAAATATGGAAAAGGTTACTTATCTTTCTTAGAAGTTCAATCTCTTCTTCGCTTATATCCCTGTCTGCACAAGCCACTCTAAAAAGTTCCTCCAGAACCAATACTCTTTGAGGGTATGTTAAACTACCAACCAGTTCACTTGTAAAGGCGTATAAATCTATCCTCTCTTTATCTGCTTCTTTAATCACCCTTAGAACAAAAGGAATATCCTCAGTCTTAATCTTGCTATGTCTAATAAGAATCTCTTTTATCTTTTCTTTTTCTATATCAAGAAACTTATTGTCGGAGCTTGCAACTGCCCATAAAAGGACTCCCAAGGCAATTTTATCATCTATATCTACATGGGAAATATCTTCTTCTGTATCGTTTATAATCTTATTCCTTAGGTTATCCAGAACCCCTGACATATTTATCGTGTGAGCTCTGCTTTAAGAGGGCGAGTCATTAAATCATTGACGGCAGAAAGAGGGTTTTTATTCTTATAGAGGACATAATAAACTTCCTTTGTTATAGGCATATCAACTTTGTACTTCTTACTTAAAGCATAGGCAGAACGAACTGTATTAACACCTTCGGCAACCATATTCATCTTCCTTAAAATATCTTTCAATTTCTTTCCCTTGCCGATTTTTTCTCCTACAAACCTGTTGCGGGAATAGGAGGAAAAACAAGTAGTAGCCAAGTCACCTAAACCACTTATACCCCTAAATGTTTCAACGTCTGCCCCCATCTTTTTCCCTAAACGGATTACCTCTGCAAGGCCACGGCTCAAAAGAGACGCTTTTGTATTTGTGCCAAAGCCTAAACCATCAGAAATACCGCAAGCAATAGCAATAATGTTCTTTAAAGCTCCTGCTACCTCTACACCTACAATATCATAATGATAATATACGCGAAAACGCGTAGTGTTTAAAATCCTTTGAACTTCTCTTGCTGCTTTCCTGTCAGAAGAAGCCACCACTGCAGCAGTAGGTATCCCTCTCACTACCTCTTTAGCAATAGTAGGACCACTAAGAACAGTTATTCTTACTCTGCCCAATTCTTCTTTTACAATCTGAGAAGGCCTCTTTAAGGAATTAACCTCAATACCCTTAGCAACGCTTACAAATATTTTGTCTTTAAAAGAAATGCCACTTCTTTTTACTCTTCTTAACACCCCTCTTAAAAACTTTACCGGAATAGCGAGGATAATAATTTTATTATCCAACGTTTTTTCTAAGGAAAGATTAACATTTAATCCTGATGGGAAAACAATTCCTTTTAGAAAAAGTTTATTTTGGCGTGTTTTAAGCATAGAAATGTTATGTTCTCTAAATACACTATGAAGCTCAACCGTTATACCTTTTTTAGCAAGAATTACTGCCAGGGTAGTGCCCCAGCTTCCCGCTCCAATTATAGAAACTTTCTCCTTCATACTATCTTTAATCAAATTTATGACGCTGCGAAATTCCTCATGGATGGAGCGGGCGAACGGAATCGAACCGTCATATCAGGCTTGGAAGGCCTGTGTTCTACCATTGAACTACGCCCGCTAAATGACTTACTGCGCACGGCGTATTGTTTTCTATACACTGCGCCATACACCATCTGCTATTCGCTATTAAATGGGCAGGGGAGGATTCGAACCTCCGAAGCGCAAGCGCAGCAGATTTACAGTCTGCCCCCGTTGTCCACTAGGGTACCTGCCCATATATAGCTCTTAGCTCATAGTTAATAGCTGATAGAAATACAATGAAATATACTACAGCTTATAAATCAAAAGCTATGAGCTTCTTTATCTGTATATAAAAGCCCAGGAGAGGAATCGAACCTCCAACCTGAGGTTTACAAAACCCCTGCTCTGCCGATTGAGCTACCTGGGCGCATAACTAGCCTTAATTGCTTTAGGAAAATACTCAATAATATCGGAAGCAATCAAACAATTTTGGGTTTTCTCTCTTGCTGCATAATCACCTGCTAAACCATGTAAATAAACACCCCACTTAGCTGCATCAAAACAGCTTAATCCCTGAGCAACCAGACTGCTAATTATACCTGTTAACGCATCGCCACTTCCTGCGGTGGCCATTCCTGGATTTCCTGTCTTATTTTCAAAGAACCTTTTACCATCAGTAACAATAGTACGATGCCCTTTTAAAACAAGGATTAAATTATACCTAAGAGCAAACTCCTTGGCAAGCTCTTTTCTTCTATTCTTAATATATTCCACGCTTTTATTAACAAGCCGGGAGAACTCCTTAGGATGAGGTGTAAATATAATATTTTTGTTTTTCCTTCTCTTTAATCTCTCCAAGTTCCCAGAAAAAGCATTTATGCCGTCAGCGTCTACCACCTGGGGCTTATTTATCTTTTCAACTACCTTAACTATCAATTTCTGTGTAGAGATACTACAAGAGGCTCCACAACCAACTGCTATCACATCTGCTTTTGAAGAAAATTCTTCAATCATATTAAAAGCGCTTAACGAAAGACTCTTTCCTTTAGTTTCCCTTAAGGGTAAACTCATTACTTCTGTTAACTTTACCTCAAAGATAATATTTAAAGAAGCAGGGACTCCCACAGTAACAAGACCACACCCACTCCTTAAAGCTGCATGTGCACATAAGCAAACTGCACCTGTAAGGCCACAGCTTCCACCAATAACAAATACATGCCCGTAATTTCCCTTATGTGTATCAAATTCTCTTTTCTGCAACCGCGCAGGCAACTGCATAATCTTCTATGTGTGTTAAAGATATGAAAATATTTAGATCATCCCTTCCTTTTAACTCACAAAAAGGGGCGCCATTATGTTTGTTGAGAATCAATATATCTTTAAAGGAAAGGGGATGCGACTTGGCGAGAGCTTTTATTACTGCTTCTTTTGCTGCAAAGCGCGCTGCTAACCTCTGATAGTAAATCTTCCCTTGAGATATATTCTCCAATTCCCTAAAGTCAAACACTCTCTCTATAAAAGCATTTCCCCATTTTATGACCGCTCTTTTCATCTTCTCTATCTTCACTATATCAATACCCACGCCTAAAATCATCTTTCACTTCTTATAAGAAATCAACCCTAACATCTCCTCTACAGCACCAACCATACCAACAAAGACAGCACGGCTAATTATGGAATGGCCGATATTTAATTCTTCTATATCTTTTAAAGTCGCCATCTCCTTTACATTCTCATAATCCAGACCGTGTCCTGCTGCTACAAAAAAACCTTTGGCTTTAGCATAGTGTGCAGCCTCTTTAATGCGCTGTCTCATTCTTTTTCTTCCCAAACTACTTTTTGTTTCAGAAAACTTACCTGTATTAAGCTCAACTATATCTGCTGCTGTCTTCCTTGCTAAATCAACTTGCACTTTAAGAGGGTCTATAAATAAACTTACCTTTATGCCACACGATTTAAGCTTCTCAACAACTTTATTTATACGGGAATAATTCTTCCTTAAGTCTATCCCTCCCTCTGTAGTCAATTCTTGCCTTCTCTCTGGGACCAACGTTGCCTGATGAGGTTTTAATCCTAACGCAAACTTCACAATATCTTTATTAACCGACATCTCCAGATTAAGGGGAATCTTTATTGTATCTTTTATAAGAACAACGTCTCTTTCTCTTATGTGACGCCTATCCTCTCTTAAATGGACAACTATGGAATTAGCACCTGCATATTCTGCCAGAAGAGCAGCAACTACAGGGTCAGGATAAAGAGTGCCTCTTGCCTGCCTTAAAGTAGCTACATGGTCAACGTTAACCCCTAACCTCATAAAACCTATTTATTTAACAATCAAACTCTTATTCCTTTTGTCAGCTCGCCATTTACGTAAAACCAGGTAATTATAGCAATACCTAAAGCAATAAGCTTAAGCCAGAAATTATTAAATACCATATTTTTTATACTTATACTCTTAAAATACTCCTTAATCTTATCTATCCTCATGGTTTACTCCTTAACTGACCCTTCAAAATCGTCTGTAAGTCACTGGGAGATAAATTCCTTGTTAACTGACCATTAATGGCTAAAGAAATTGTCCCTCTTTCCTCAGACACCACAATTACCACTGCATCAGAAGCCTCAGATAGCCCTACAGCTGCACGATGTCTCATGCCCAAAGCCCTCTCTAAATCAGGATTGTCAGTTAAAGGAAAAAGGCATCCTGCAGAAACGATTTTCACTCCATCAATAATAACTCCCCCATCATGAAGGGGTGCGCCAGGAAAAAATATATTTTGCAATAACTCTGAAGTAATATCAGCATTCAATATTACTCCGCTCTCAATATAGTTCTTAAGGCCTATTTCTCTTTTTATAGCAATAAGGGCGCCAATCCTCTTCTTGCTCATTATGCTTGTCGCACTGACAATCTCTCTTATAATCTTTTCTATCTCTTCCTGCTTAGGTTCTATATAGAAAATGTGCCTCTTACCCAATCGTATAAGGCCCTCTCTAAGCTCAGGCTGAAAAATTATAACAATAAGAATTAAGAAAAAGGCAAAAAACTTTGTTAAAAGCCAACTAAGAACATACAAATCAGTCTTTTGAAAAAAGAAAAAGGCTATAACTAAAATAACAATCCCTCTTAAGAGATAGACTGCCTTTGTCCCTTTTAGAAAAAGAAAAATTTTATAAATCACAAACCAAAGAATAAGAATCTCAACTATCGCCTTCCAGTCAATAGCTCTAAGTGTCTCTATCATTTACCCTCTCTTCTAATTTACTTTTTTTATTAAATAAGCTATCTTTAAAGCTTCGTATGCTTCGCCTACATCGTGAACACGTAAAACGTCTGCTCCCTTAAGATACCCCACTGACAAAGCAGAGATAGTACCATAAAGCCTGCGGCTCGTATCTGCTTTAAGGACTTTACCAATAAAAGATTTACGAGAAACCCCTAAGAATACAGGAACTCCTAAACCCCTAAGAATATCTAACTTATTTAAAAGCCTATAATTATCCTCTACCGTTTTCCCAAACCCTATACCAGGGTCAATCATAATCTGTTCTCTCTTTATCCCGCTACTTAAACAAAACTCCACTCTTTTACTCAGAAAATCAAAAACTTCCTCTACCACGCCTCTCTTATAATGCGGGCTTAACTGCATTGTTTTAGGAACCCCCTTCATATGCATAAGGATACAACCTAATTTATATCTTTTTATTAAACTGGCTATTGAAGGAGAATGTCTTAAGGCAGTTATATCATTAACAATATCTGCTCCTGCACTTACTGCTTCTTTCGCTACTTTGTATTTATAAGTGTCGATTGAGATAAATATGTGAGGAAATTTTTTCTTTAATATTTTAATAACAGGAAGCACCCTCCTTAACTCTTCATCCTCGCTAATCCTTTTAGAGTAAGGACGACTTGATTCTCCTCCCACATCAAGAATCTTTGCGCCTCCTTTTATCATGCTCTCTGCTTTTTTAACCACCGCCTCTTTAAACCTATAAGAACCAACTGAACGCTCTTTCAACAATCCATCTCCTGAAAATGAATCAGGCGTAACATTAATTATTCCACAAACAACAGGCCGATTAAGATTTAACACCTTTCCCCGTGCTTTAAATAACAATCTTCTTTTCTGTGTATTGCCTAATGTCTCCTCTAACTTATAAGCAATCTCTTTTAGTTCAAAAGGCTGACATTTTAACTTAGCTACAAGCCTTTTCATTTGATAAAAACTACCAAATAAAATAGCTGTTGTCTTCATTCTCTTTATGAGGGCCTGTCTATCTATAGCTGCGTCAGAGCCCAAAGAAAGCAACTCCTGTTTTATGATATTAGCAGAAAATGAATTAATATCCTCTAATTTAAAACAGCAATGAAGAGCCTTCGGAGACATAATCTTTATCCCCTCACTATCTACACCAATACTTTGCATTGCCACTTTAGCTTCTCTGACTGATTTTATTATGAGAGGAACTATTCTCATAACCCTCAAGAAGGCTTTTTGTTAGGGGAAGGTTCTGCTTTCTCTTCTTCTGTGGCATTATCTTCTTCAGTTGCTATTCCAAGTATTTTTTTTACTTCATCGGAAGTAAGCACTTCCTTCTCTAAAAGGGTATTTGCCAATAGGTTGAGTTTATCATAATTTTCCTCTAATATCTTCTTCGCCCGCAGATAGCACTCATCTATAATTTTTTTAACCTCTTGGTCAATTAACTCTGCGCTTTCCTCGGAATAGTCTTTATGTTCTACCAATTCTCTGCCTAAAAACACCGGTCCGTCTCTTCTTCCTAAGGAAATATTTCCTATTCTTTCACTCATACCAAACTCCGTTACCATACGCCTGGCCATCTTTGTCGTAACTTCCAAATCATTCTGGGCACCTGTAGTTACTTCTTTAAAGATAATGTCCTCAGAAGCCCTACCTCCTAAAAGGACACATATTCTATCAATAAGTTCTGCTTTGGTAAGGATATACCGGTCCTGAATAGGAAGCTGCATGGTGTATCCTAAAGCAGATACTCCTCGAGGAATTATAGAAACTTTATGTAGAGGGTCAGCGTTAGGCAATAACAAAGAGAGTATAGCATGGCCTGATTCGTGATAAGCAATAATCTTTTTTTCTTTCTTAGAAATTACTCTGCTTTTTCTTTGGGGTCCAGCTATCACTCTCTCAATAGCCTCTTCCATCTCTTCCATCCCTACAGAATCTTTGTTTTTACGAGCAGCAAGCAAAGCAGCTTCATTACAGAGATTTTCTAAGTCTGCCCCAGAAAACCCTGGCGTCTGTTTAGCAATAATCGTTAAATTAACCTCTTTGGCAAGCTTTATTTTCCGTGTATGAACTTTTAAAATAGCCTCCCTGCCTTTAATATCAGGAGCATCAATAACTATATGCCTATCAAACCTTCCCGGCCTAAGTAGAGCAGGATCTAACACATCAGGACGGTTAGTAGCAGCAACAACAATTATTCCTTCCTGAGTTTGAAAACCATCCATCTCTACCAATAGCTGGTTTAAAGTTTGCTCCCTTTCATCATGACCTCCTCCAATACCAGCAAAACGTTGCCTCCCCACAGCATCTATCTCATCGATAAATATAATGCAACCTCTACCACCTATCTTAGCTGCTTTCTTTGCCTGCTCAAAGAGATCACGAACCCTTGAAGCTCCCACTCCTACAAACAGCTCTACAAAGTCAGAACCGCTTATACTAAAGAAAGGGACTCCTGCTTCTCCTGCAACAGCTTTAGCAAGAAGTGTCTTTCCACAACCAGGAGGGCCCACAAGAATAACCCCTTTAGGGATTCTTCCTCCTAACCTCTGAAAACGCTTAGGGTCTTTTAAGAATTCAATTATTTCCCTTAGCTCTTCCTTAGCCTCATCAACACCAGCCACATCCTGGAATGTGACTCGCGGGGACTTCTCTTTCTCGATAACTCGCGCTTTTGACTTCCCAAAAGACCATATATGACTGCCTACCTGCTGAGTCCCCCGGTATAAAAAATACCAGAGGATAAACAGAAAAATAAGCATAAACCCAAAAGAAGAGAAGAAATTAATAAGGAATGTCTTGGGAGGCTCTATCTCAAATTTTCTTACATTGCTTTTCAAAAGAGAGATAAGTTCTTTATCATCCTCGGGGACGTAAACATAAAACTGGCCTCCTCCTGCCTGGGGAGTAAACTTTCCTGTTAGAAGATTTTCCGTCTTCTTTACATATTCAATAGTGGGGTGCTCCTTGTTTGCTAAAAGCTGATGATAGAAATCGCTATAGGTTATCTTGATGGGACGAGGTATCATAATAACGTTGGCAAAATACAGAATCCCCATTACAACAACAATCCACAGAAACAGGCGCCTCGCGAAATTCTGGTCAAATGTTTTAGGTGGTTTTCTTCTGTTCTTCATCATCCCCCATTATAACTATCTTATCTTATAAAATCAAGGACTTGATAGATATGCACTTTTCTTCTTTCTTTACCTCTAAGTGTGGCAAATGGACAACGCTGCCTTCTGGTCTATTAACTATTAAATCTCTTATCTCCTCTAAATGCCTAAACTCCAATCTTCGTAAATCCCCTTTGACATTCTCAATAGCAATGCGGATAACCTCATTTACAATTGCAGGATGCAAACTGTTTAAATCCTTTAGCTTCAACTTTATACTGCTATGAGAAGATAACCTTAAAGAATCAAATTTTTCTCTCGCATACCCATAAATAAAATCATAATCCTGAGCTGCTATCTTAGAAAGATTAAATAAACTATTTTCAACATTAGGGTTTAATTTCCTAAGTTCATCTATGAGTTTATGTCTTATTTTGTTTCTAAGGAATTTATCCTCAAAATTAGTCTTGTCTATCACATAGGAATAGTTGTTATCCTTAAGCCACTTTAGTATTTCTCCTTTATCAGCCTCAATAAGCGGCCTTATAATATACATACCTCTATATATACTTTTAGGCATAATTGCCCGCATACCTCTTAAGGCAGAACCACGGATAATACGCATAAGGAGCGTTTCAATAACATCGTCTCTTGTATGAGCAATGGCAATTTTTCTTATTCTATACTGTCGGCTGCACTGAAGGAAAAAATCAAAACGCAGTTGCCTTGCTGTCTGCTCTAAAGAATCGCCTCTAAAAAAACTATTAACATCTTTCTTTGTGCTTACAAATTTAACCTTATAAGAATTGCATAAATCCCTAACAAACTTTTCATCGCTATCGGCTTCTTTTCTTAACCCATGATTAAAATGGGCACAAATAATATTTAACTTTAACATCTCCCTTAATCTACAGAAAAGGTGAAACATACACACAGAATCTGGCCCTCCGGAAACAGCAAGAATCACCTTATCCTTCTTTTTAAGAAGATTATATTTCTTAATGGTATCTAAAAATATATCGTTTAGCATGAGGGGTACACTAAGAAATTATTGCGTCTCGGTAAAAATGGAAACTCATCTAAGACCGTAATCTAACAGCTCACTCATAAAACGGGAAACAAAAGTTTTTATCAAGAGGCGACTATTTGTATCTAAATCTATGAACTCAATGCCTGTAAGATAACCTTCGCCCTCCTTGGACTGCCAAATTACTCTACCTTTACAATCAATTACACTCCTTTTTCTATCGGGAAGATGAAACTTAAGCGCAAGCAAAGCGCCTTTTTTTATCTTATCGCGGGCAAGAAAACACATCCCCCCTTCACTAATATTCTTGCTCTTTGTTCCCCCAGGAGCCCTTTCTTCAGAAAGAACCTTATACTCTACTTCTATGCACAAATCTATTCTTACATATCTTCTTCTTTCCTTCACAAACCCAATTATACTATAATAAAGGTGTTTTTCAACAAACAAACTCTTCTTATTAATTATGCTATAATAATAGGAAGATGAGAGTTTTAGCTATTAATCCTTGGATTGTAGATTTTGCCGCCTATGATTTTTGGCTTAAACCTTACGGGTTTCTTGTAATTCTCCAATTCTTGATGGAAAGGGGTATAGAGGTAGATTTTATAGATTGTTTGGATAAAAAGAAAAACAGAGATAATTTTGGAAGAGGAAAATACTTCTCTTTCGTAATAGAAAAACCAGCAGTATTAAAGAATATCCCTCGTTATTTTAAATGCTATGGCATAGATGAGGAAATATTTAGAGAAAAGATTAAGAACAAAAAACCCGATATTATACTTATTACCTCCTCAATGACTTACTGGTATCAAGGGGTAGAAAAAGTTGCCAGAATTGTAAAAGAATATTTTCCGGAGAAACCTATCGTTCTGGGAGGAACATATCCAACACTACTGCCTCGTCATGCAAAAGAAAACATACCTTCAGACTACAATTTCTCTAACTTAGAAATAAGAAAGTTTTTTAAAAGTATATTTAATATTACTTTCGATCCCTTAAAATTTTATAATACTCTGCCCATCTATGAAAATTTTTATCACTCAATAGACTACGTAGTCTTAAGAACAACCTGGGGGTGTCCTTTTAACTGTAGCTACTGTGCCATAAGAAGCTTACAGAAAGGATTTTATGAAGTATCTAGCCAAAAAGTCTCAGACTATATTCTAAATTACCATACCTATAAAGGCATAAAAGACTTTGTATTCTATGATGACGCCCTATTCTACAGAAAAGACCATGCAAAAAATGTATTAAGAAATATTGTTAAATCAAGAATACATGTCCGATTTCACACTCCTAATGCTTTGCACATAAGGTTTTTAGACAAAGAGCTTGCTTATCTTATTAAGAAAGCAGGGTTTATAAATCCTCATTTCGGCTTAGAGACTTTAAATGAAAAACTTCAAAAAACCTGGCAAAACAAAGTGAACAAAGAGGACCTTTTAAGGGGTATAAGCCTACTTAAAGAAGCTGGATTTAAGAATGGGGAATTTTGTTTTTATCTTCTCTTAGGATACCCTAACCAAGATTTAAAGGAATTAAGAAAAGACATAGAGACTCTACATTCAGAAGGCGCCCGCATATCTCTGGCAGAATTCTCTCCCACCCCTAAAACAAAAATATTTAATAATTATCGTTCGATACTAAAAAACCCCCTGCTACATAATAATTCTATATTTACCTTTTTCCCTCATAGTAAACTAAAAGAATTCTGGGATATTAAAAACTACGTAAGGCAATTAAATAAACGGTGGGAAGACACTACTTCTTAGAAACAAAAGGGTTATCCTCTATATAAAATCTTAATTTTAAATCCTTACATTTCGTTGCATAATCAATGCCTATTCTTTTTGAAGATATAATATTAAATTTTTTTGAAGGGTTTTTAGAGATGTATAAATCAGAAGATACTATATCTTTGCCCAAAAATCTTTTATCTATGCCAAATGCAGATGTCCAACGGCAAGGTCCGTTGGTAAGAAGCTTAAAATTATCTACCTTTCGGTTTCTTAACATAATATCCATCCCCAGAATAGGCTCCAATGCTCTTATAAATACTGCCTGGGGGTCATTCCTCTTTGAGACAACGATATTAAAACATATATACTTCCCATAAATAGAGTATACATACACCACCCCTCCCCTCTCAAATAACACACGGTTACGAGGGGTAATCTTGCCGCGGAAACTATGAGAGGCATCATCGTTAATACCCAAATAAGCTTCCACCTCCACTATCTTTCCTACCATAAAAGAACCTTTATTTCTTACAATAAGGAAATCACCCAAGATTTGTCTTGCAACCCGAATGGCACTGTAAGAGAAGAACCTTTTGCTTCTTTTATTTTTGTCTAACTGCTTCAGGGTCATACCTATATATATGCTTTACTTTACCATCCTCTACAAAAAACATTACCCTGCTTCTTTTATACTTCCATATCTTATAGCCGCTAAAAGAAGAATCAATCTCATCAGGAGAACCTAATATCTTGAGTAAATAAGAAGAGGAATCTCCTTTATTAATAATACTATTGTCTTTTGTTATGAAATAATCCTTTACATCAGCTCCCTCTCCAAACGTATCCTTAACACGTAAACTTAAGAACCCATGTTCACAAGAAACATAATCCCGCAACTTATTAGCACATCCGCTCATAATAAATAAAACAATACAAACTATAATAAAAATAAGATTTTTCTTCTTCATCCTATATTAAAAAGAGATAATACCAAGTTAACTATTGCTCCTGTAACTATAGCTGTAATTATCATTATTAACATAGACTTTACCATGTCGCGCACACCCAGCTCCCTTAAAAGCACCATAAAAGTCGCAACGCAGGGAAAATATACCGAAAGAACTGTGCTACCTACAATTAACTGTCTTATATTTAAATTAAGCGGTCGCAACATACCTACAGCGACATCTTTTCGTAAGAATCCAACAATCAAAGCCCCTATCGCCTGGCGAGGAAGCCCCCATAAGTTTTTTACTATAGGGGAAAAAATATGGGCAAAAAAATCAATGATCTTAAGATAGTAAAGAATATTCACCAATAAAACCCCTAAAAGAACAAAAGGGAAAGCATCCAAGAAAAAACCCCGCAGGCGTATCCACATTTTCTTTAAGAGAGCGCGGACCGAAGGTCTTCTATAAGGAGGAATCTCTAATAAGATTTCAGGGCTACATCCTTTTAGAAACCTATTTAATATTTTTCCCAAAACAAACCATATAATCGCAAGAATTAAAAAGACCACTGCTACATACTGACCGCCAAATCTTCCCAAAATCCCTATAATCATAGAAGTCTGAGCCATACAAGGAACAGCAACCGCTAACAAAGTAGCAGCTATAAACTTTTCTCTACGTTCTTCAAAAAGACGTGTAGATAAAGCCCCGGGGACATTACACCCCAGTCCTAAAATCATAGGGACAATAGAATAGCCGTGTAATCCTATTTTATGAAAAATGCGGTCAAAAAGTATGGCTAAACGCGGCAGATATCCTAAATCCTCTAAGAACCCAAGCACAAGATAAAAGCTAAACACATAAGGCAAAACCATTGCCAAAGGAACATAAATTCCTGTCGTAAGAAGACCAAAGGCTAAAGCATAATCAATACTTCCTCTAGCTAAATCGCCAATAAGAATAGAATGAATGAAGTTGCCCTCTCCTATTAAATGGCTTAATTTCATAATAAGAGGTGAATAAAAACTTGTAAAGAATGGGTCAAAGATATAATTTATAAGACCCTCCCCAATAAATCTTATCACCTCAAAAGAAAGAAAAAGAACTAAGAAGGCAATCATCCATGCCCAAGGAGGTTTTATACTAAGTTCTTGAATGGCATCCCAAAATGAATGATGACGATGATGAAGCTTCTGCGCCTTTCTGAGTGTTTCACCAATAAAAGACCAAATATCCCCTTCTAGTACAAAATCAGGGACTTTTGCATTCTTTATTTTATGAATCAACTCTACTACACCCTCACCTGTCAACCCACAGGTAGGCACTACTTCAACTTTTAATGCCTCCTTAAGCTTATCAACATCTATTTCTATGCCTTTATGCTTAGTTTCATCCCACATATTAAGCACAACTACCATAGGTTTCTTAACTTTGGATAACAACTCTAAAGTAAATAATAGGTTTCTCTCTAAGTTAGTAGCATCTACAACATTTATGATTAAATCCGCCTCTTTAATTAAATTAACTGCTACTTCTTCTGCTTTTGAAGTAGGATTAAGACTATAGGTGCCAGGTGCATCAGCTAACTCTGCCACTACTCCCAGGAAAGAAAACCTGCCTTTGGTAAAACCAACGGTTGTACCCGGATAATTGGAAGCAATGACCCTTGCACCTGTAAGACGCGAGAACAACACACTTTTACCAACATTGGGGTTACCTGCTAAGGTTATCTTCATAACTCTTTAACTATAATTTTAGAGGCAAGCCCTCTTCCTATAGCAATCTGAGTATTACCACAATTTATAACCACAGGTCCTTGAGTACTGCCTTTCTTAACAATGGTGCTTCCTACGCGCACCCCTAAATTCTCTAACTTTCGCCTTGCGCCAATCCCCCCTACAATATTTACAACTACTGCCTCACGAGAAGCTTTTAGCTCCACTAAATTAATTATAGACATCGACCCTCCTTCGACAAACTCATTCTAAAGTTAATCACTATCTTACACAGTAAACTCTACGCCTTCTATCCAAGTAGTAAATCTTACCTTTCCTCAAGAGAGAATCGATTATATTCTTAAGTATAACCTTACTGCATTTAAAAGCAACCATTAACTCTCTTTCTGTTTGGGGACGCCGCTTTAGGGAAGCATAAACTTCATCCTCGTTGACTTTTCCTCTTTGTGTATAAGAAGCCTTATTGAACTTTCCTATCAATACACAATTTCTTCCTAAAACTTTTCTAAAGTATCTTGCAACGCTATCAGAAGGAATAAGGCTCGTCTTCGACAAAGGAGTTGGCCTGTAAGGAAGAGTAAGAAATATTTTGTCAGGTTTTATTCTTTCTATAATCTCCCTAAACATATAAGCATAATCTTTTCTGTCATTATACCCTTTTATTAGCATAACCTCTAAGAAAATGTTCCCTGTATATTCATCTCTTAATCTAACTAAACCATTGATAACCTTCTCAAAAGAAATACCTTCATGGGGACGGTTTATTCTTTCAAATACTTCTTGGGTAGGAGCATCCAAAGAAGGCATAATAACATCTGCATCACGCAATTCTTCTCTTACGTCTTTCCTATATAATAAAGATGAGTTTGTAATAACACATAAGGGTATTTTGCCAAGCGATATTTTTTTAGCCTCTTTTATAATAACATCTAAATCTCTATGAAGGGTTGGCTCTCCTGAACCAGATATAGTAATGTAATCAACTCTGCCAACGCGTTGCAATGCATCCTTTAGCTCCTTCTTGAACCTATAGAGGTTTATTGACTTAAAACGGCGGATTGTCTTTTGAGAAGTCTTTCCTAACTGGCAATAAACACATTCAAAACTACAAATCTTACTGGATACAACATCAATACCTAAAGAAAATCCCAGACGCCTTGAATAAACAGGTCCATATATGTAACGCCTATTTCTTAACTCTTTCTTAGACATCTCCTGCAAGCTCCATAAAAATACACACAACTGCTATGTACCCGAAAGAGGTATTTTTTAGAAAGATAGTTCCTTATTTCTTCTATGAATTTATTTTTGTCTAAACTACTGCTACAATCAACAATTTCCTTATGGTTTTGATATACAAAATGGCTATGAAGGTATCTACCTGATAAAGAAGAATAAATATCATCAACACTTGCATGAAACTTTGTGTTGTATAACGCATTTAAGATTGCCTTCCTTGGGCGGGTTAGTTTGAAACCTCTCGTTTTTATATTAAGACGCAAATAATCAAGCAAATCAGGCACAAAAGCTCCTTTTTGACAATAATTTTCATTTATAGAGTTTACCACACTACAATACCATGTCAATTATTAACTATACTTATTTTAGATGGGATACTTTTAATGAAGGTATTATGACTATCTCTCAGGATACTATTGTGCTTCTTTAAACTCTTGTTAAAAAGAAATGAATGGTTGATATAAAATTTAAGAGCCCGCTTAAACAAGCGGGCTCTTCTTTATCTTCATACTGATGTGAAAGCTATTTCTTCTTTTTCTTTGTTGCTTTTTTCTTTGTTGCTTTTTTCTTTGTTGCTTTTTTCTTTTTAACTGCCATTTACCACCTCCTTTTTTTCTTTCGCACTCCTTGTGCGAACACTCTAATTTAAATTTAACAAATAAAAAAAAGTTTGTCAACATTTTTTCGATTTTTTTTGAAAAAAATTTTTAGAAACGAAGGAAGGTTTGATAGAAAACTAGAAGAAAAAAATCGACTAATAAATTTTAAGTTGATGAGGAGTTAATCTCTCAGCTTCTTTCCACAACCTTTCTATTTTATAAAATTTTCTTGCTTCTTCATTGAATATGTGTAAGACAACATCAAAATAGTCTATCAACAGCCATCTTGATAGATGATCGTCTTCGCAATGGTGAATTTTTAATCTGCTCTTTTTGGAAAGCTTTATAGCTTCCTCATATATTGCACGAGTATGTCTTTCTGACGTTCCTGAGCATATAACAAAATAGTCACAAAAATACGATTTTCCTTTCATGTCTAAAACAACAGGGTCTTTAGCTTTTTTACTTATAACAAAACTCAATATCTTTGACACTTTCTCTGTAAGGGGTAATTTTGTATTCTTTCTCCTACCCATAACTTATAGCAACTTATTATTTTACAACAAGTTATGTATAAACTTTTTGAGCGCAGGCTCAAACTTCTCCTTATGGCGTAAAACACAAGAAACACACATTCTATCAAAGGAAAATATTTTCTTTGCTGTCTCTCTAATAGAAAAGGTATCTATCTTGTCCACAATATTTTTTATCTTCTCTACAGAATAAATCTTCCCTGTAGAAAGATAAGAATCAGCAAGATAAAACATCCTGCCGGAAGTGCGTTCTACGCTCATCAACATCTGTCCCAAAAAATACTCTTTGGCTCTCTCTAACTCTTTCTTAGATATCTCTTTTTTCTTGATAAGCCGTAGCTGCTTAAAAATATTACTTAAAACAGTAATAATATTGCGACTATCCAAACCAACATGTATAGAAAATGAACCACTATCTTTAAACCTTCTAACTTCTGTAGATATGTCGTAACATAACCCCCTCTTTTCTCTTATCTCTTCAAAAAGTCTACTACTCATATTTGCGCCCAAAATGATGTGAATGATTTCTGTTATGAAACGTTCTTTACTTCGTGCAGAAAAACTTCTAAAACCTACGCAAAGATGAGACTGGTCAATGTCCTTCTCTTCCATAACAACATTAACTTTACTTAAAGAGGGTGGGTGCTTCTTGGAAACTTTTACTAACGAAACAGGGACGTCTTTTGTCTTCTCGCGAATAATTCTATATATCTTATCCTTCTTACAACTAGAAACACAGACAATGACAATGTTAGAAGGAGAATAGAATTTATCCTTAAAGAAGCGTAAATTAGACCTTTCAATATTCTTAACCGTTTCAAAATACCCAATTACCTCTCTACCAAGAGGATGATTAGGCCATAATAAGCTGTCCAAGAGAGAATTTGCCCGTACATGAGGTAAGTCATTATGCATTTTTATCTCTTCTAAGATAACCTTTCTCTCCTTATCTATCTCTTTGCTGTCTAAGAGAGGAAATAGTACCATATCTAAAAGAATATCCAATACGTGGGGAATATTGTAGGAAAGGCAATGAGAGTAATAGCCTGTTATTTCTTGAGAAGTAAAACCATTAAGAATACCACCTCTTCCTTCAATCTCTTCCTTAATCTTCTTATAGGAATATTTTTTTGAACCTTTAAATACCATATGTTCAAGAAAATGCGCTATACCCTTTACCCTAGCATCCTCATGACGCGCACCCGTATTTACAAACACACCCACCGATGAAGTTTTCAAACCGGGAAATTCTGAAAATATAAGTTTTACTTTTAAGCTGTCTATTATTTCAAACATATATACCTCTAACGAAATCTCTTATTCTTTTGGAAAAATCACTCTTTTTGTAGTTATTTTTTATAAATTGAGCAAAAGCACTGCCTACAATAAACCCATCACTTATCTTAAGCAAATTTCTAACCTGCTGTTTATTATGAATACCAAACCCCACACATACAGGTATATCCTTAATTCTTTTTATATACTCTATATCTTTTCTTATAGGCTTAAATGGCAAATCCCTTGGTCCAGTTATACCGGTGACTGAAATATAATACACAAACCCTCTCGATGCTCTTACTATTTCCTTTGCCCTTTCTTTTGTAGTCTGAGGTGTTATAAAGAACACGGTATCTAAATCAAACTCTCTGCACTTATGCATAAAACCAGCTGCCTCCTCAATAGGCAAATCTACTACCATTATACCTGAGATACCGCTTTCATATGCCATTTTTAAGAATCTATCGACGCCATAGCAAAAGACTGGATTATAATACGTCATAATAACAAGGGGGGTTTTTATCTTATTCTTAATTGAGTTTATATTTTTAAAAAGAATGTCTGTCTTAGCTCCTCTTTTAAGAGCAACCTGTGCTGCTTCCTGCAGTATAGGGCCGTCAGCCAAGGGGTCAGAAAAAGGAATACCAATCTCAATAACATCTACAGATGTATTCTGCAAAGAAAGAATTATTTTTTCACTCAATCTAACCGTAGGAAAACCAAACGTAAGATAAATAATGAATGCTTTCTTCTTTTTTCTTTTAAGCTCTTTGAATGTTTCAGCTACCTTCCCCATCGTTCTACAATATCTAAATCTTTATCGCCTCTTCCTGACAAACACACAACCACTAAAGCACCTTTGTGTTTTCTTGCTAACTTCTTAAGATAAGCAATCGCATGGGCACTCTCTAAAGCAGGGATAATTCCTTCGGTTCTACTTAAAAGCTTAAAAGCACTTACTGCTTCTTTATCTGTAACAGCTACATAACGAGCGCGGCCTATAGACTTGTAATAAGCGTGTTCTGGGCCTACACCAGGATAGTCAAGGCCAGCAGCAATGGAATGGGGATTCGTTATCTGACCAAACTTATCCTCAAGTACAAAAGACTTAGAACCATGTAAAACCCCTTTCTTTCCTTTAACAAGAGTTGCGGCATGCCTTTTATTTAGCCCTGTCCCTGCTGCCTCTACCCCTATAAATTTAACTTTCCTGTTGTAAAAGAAAGGATGAAACAGCCCTATAGAATTACTTCCTCCCCCTACACACGCAACGAGATAATCAGGCAACCGACCTTCCTCTTTAATAATTTGTGCTTTTGCCTCTCTGCCAATAACACATTGGAAATCTCTCACTATAAGAGGGTAAGGATGAGGACCTACTACTGACCCCAGAAGATAATAGGTATCTTTAACATTAGTAACCCAATCTCTTATTGCTTCATTGCAGGCATCTTTTAAGGTTTTTGAGCCACTTTCTACAGGAATTACCTCTGCACCTAATATTCTCATGCGAAATACATTCATCTTCTGCCGCTCGATATCAACTCTTCCCATGTATATGCTGCATTTAAAACCAAAAAGAGAGCTTACAGTAGCAGTTGCCACACCATGTTGACCCGCACCTGTTTCAGCAACTATTCTTCTTTTGCCCATATAACGTGCTAATAGCGCCTGGCCTAAAGTATTGTTTATCTTATGTGCCCCCGTATGAAGAAGGTCTTCTCTTTTAAGATATATTTTTAAGTTTAACTTTCTACTTAAGTTGTGCGCAAAATATAAAGGGGTAGGACGAGATGCATACCGAGAAAGATAAAAAGAAAGCTGTCTTTTAAACTTTTTATCATGTCTTATTTTCTTATATGACCTCTCTAACTCATTTAAACAGAAAGAAAGAGTCTCAGGAATAAATTTTCCTCCAAACTCACCAAAATATCCTCTGTTATCAGGAATTCCCATATACCGAACTATTCTAAACTAAATACTGTGGACTTTAATAATAAAATCTTTTACGAGTGCCCTGTCTTTTCTACCCGGTAAGATTTCAACTCCGCTTGATACATCAACAGCATAGGGTTTAAATCCCCTTACAATTCTTAAAACATTCTGTGGTGTTAAACCTCCTGAGATAATAATATTTTTCCCTTCGATTTTCTTTATTTTACTTAAGAAATCTGCTTTTAAAGTCTGCCTCTTTCTTAATTTTTCCTCCCATTTAATATCAAAAAGATAGGTATTTAACTTCTGGTAGGCACCAGAAGGAATAGTAGGAGGAAAAAATGTTTTTATTACCCTAAACTTAGTACCAAAAGAAAGACAATATCCATGACTTTCTTTACCATGAAACTGCAAGATATCAATCCCAACATAATCTGCTATTTCTAAAACAGTATGTTTACTTTCATCAACGAATACCCCAACTTTTGCCACAAAAGGAGGGAGTTTGCAAACTATTTTCTTCGCCCGTTGGGGAGTAATGTAACGGGGAGAACGCCTGTAAAAGATAAAGCCCAAAGCATCGGCTCCAGCCGCAGAACAAAAAAGAGCATCGTCGATGTTAGTAATACCACATATTTTAACTTTTACCATCTATGTGCAGTTCCTTTATTTTCTCATCAACACGAGGGGACTTCATTATTGCCTCCCCCACAAGCACAGCATCTATGCCAAGCCCCTTAAGCCAAAGAATGTCTTTTAAGTTTGAGACTCCGCTTTCGCTAATTATAGCAATGTCTTTTGAGATGAAAGGGGCCAATTTAGCAGTTGTGCCCAAATCTATGGTCAAAGTATCTAAATTTCTGTTGTTTATGCCAATAATATCGCACGAAATAGAAAGTGCTCTTCTTAATTCTTTCTGCGTATGAACCTCTACGACAACATCCATGCCCAACTCCTTAGCTAACGAATATAAACTAGATAACCGTTCGTTATCCAATAAGCGAGCAATAAGAAGAATAGCATCTGCCCCTGCTGCTCTTGACTCTAAAACTTGTGCTTCGTCGATAATAAAATCTTTCCTTAATATAGGTACATTTGTTATCCTGCTTGCTTCTTCTATATAACTTACCTTACCTAAAAAGAAATCCTCTTCTGTGAGAACAGATATTGCGTTAACTTTTGCCCTAAGAAATGCTTCCACTAACTCCCTTAAGAAAAAATCAGTCCGTAAGACTCCTGAAGAAGGAGAAGCCTGCTTTAATTCTGCAATGAGAGAGATTTTGCCCTCTCTTTTAATAGCCTTCCTAAAAGACCTTACCTTAGGGGCTTTCTTAATAAGAGAAGTTAATCCTTCTTTGTTTTTTCTTAAAACCTCTATGCGTTTCTTTTTATTCTCAAGAATAAGAGATAATATATTAGCCATACTTTTCTAAGAAATTCTTGAATAATAGATATTTCTCCTTGGCCTTCCCACTATCTATACAGTAAGCTGCCACTTCAACACCTTCTTTAAGGCTCTTAACTTTACCCATTATATAAAAACACGCAGATGCATTTGCTAAGACAATACTGCGAGGCGAACCCTTTTTGCCATCCAATACTTCCTTTATCATCCTTGCACTATCTACAGGAGTCTTTACCTCTATATCCTTCAGTTTTATCTTCTTCAATCCAAAATCTGAAGGAGTAAGCTCAAGTTTCCTTATTCTGCCTTTACTGAGAAAAGCTACCTTGGTTTTACCCGTAAGGGTAATTTCATCTTTTAAATCATCTCCATAAACTACAAAAGCGGCTTTAGTATTGAGTTTATTTAAAGCGCCTGCAATTAAAGGAAGTAGTTTCTCGCTGGAAATACCCAGCAACTGGTGTGTCGCAAAAGCAGGATTGCATAGTGGGCCAATAAGATTAAATATTGTTCTTATTCCCAAATCTTTCCTTATAGGTGCTACCCGCTTGAATACTTTATGATACAAAGGAGCAAAAAGAAAACCTATACCTACCTTCTTTATGCACCTTTCCATAACAGCGGGGTCACAATCTATCTTTATTCCCAAAGCTTCAAGCACATCAGCACTGCCACAATTGGAAGACACCGCTCGATTCCCATGCTTAGCAACTTTCACTCCTGCACTACTGACAACAAAGGCAACAGTAGTAGAAATATTAAACTTATAGGTGCCTGAACCTCCTGTGCCACAAGTATCGAATACAGGCTCCTCTTCAATCTCTATGCCCAACCCCTTTTCTTTGAGATTTACTCTAATAGCCTTTTCTCTTACCACACTTGCCGCTGCCGCTATCTCATCGCTACCTTCTCCCAACATAGAGAGTGAAGCTAAGAACCCTGCTATTTGTGCATCGGTAGCTTCATTCTCAAATATCTCATAAAATACTTCTTTAGCCTCATTAAACCCAAGGTGTTTTTTTGCCGAAATTTTCTTTATTGCTTCTTTTATCATATAGACATAAAGTTCTTAAGCAACGTTTTCCCCCTGTCTGTAAGGATAGATTCAGGATGAAACTGCACTCCAAACAAAGGATACTTTCTATCTTTCAATCCCATTATTATACCATCTTTTGTTTTGGCATTCACTATCAAATTAGAAGGTAAATTATTATTGTCAACTATTAAAGAATGATAACGGATGGCAGAAAAGGGACTGGGGATATTTTTAAAAATATCTCTTTTATTATGGTAAATTAAAGATGGTTTTCCGTGCATAAGCCGGGGCGCCTTTACTATTTTTGCTCCAAAAACATAACCAATACACTGATGCCCCAGACACACTCCTAAAATAGGCTTTTTTTTGTAAAACTCGCGGATTATCTTGCAACCCATTGCTCCTTGAGTTTGTGGTCTTCCAGGTCCGGGGGAGATAACAATACTATTAACCTTTAATCTCTTTATTCTCTCTAAGCTAATCTTATCACTCCTAAAAACCAAAACTTCTGCTCCTAACTCGCCAAAGTACTGCACAAGATTGTAAGTAAAAGAATCATAATTATCTATTACAAGAACCTTTTTCATAAAATATATTTCTATTTCTTCCTCTTTATCTTCGCCCCTAACTTGGTAAGTTTTTCTTCTAATCTCTCATATCCCCTATCAAGATGATAAATACGTAAAACCTCTGTTTTTCCTTTAGCTACCATCCCCGCAATGACCAAAGCAGCTGAGGCCCTTAAGTCAGAAGCCATTACTTCTGCTCCAAACAATGACTTTACCCCTTCAATGATAGCATAAGGCCCATTTCTTTGAATATGGGCACCCATACGGTTAAGCTCTGCAACATGCATAAACCTATCTGGGTAAATTTTTTCTGTGACTAAAGAAACTCCGGCGGCGAGCGACAAACAAACCATAAACTGAGCCTGTAAATCAGTGGGGAAACCAGGATAAGGTAAAGTGGTAATATTAGCAGGTTCTATACGAGAAGAGCCTTTTATATGAATCTTAGAATTATCTATTAAAACTTCAGAACCCATTTTCTTCGCTGTCTCGATAACACAAGTAAGATGAGAAGGATTTGCTCCTGAAATTGTAATATTTGAATGAGTTGCTATCGCAGAAGCAATATAAGTCCCTGCTTCAATTCTATCAGGAATGACCCTAAAATCCGTACCTCTCAATGCTTTTACTCCTCTTATTTTTATTAAAGGAGTTCCTTCTCCCTCAATATCTGCCCCCATCTTCTTCAAGAACAAAGCTAAATCTACTATCTCCGGTTCACAAGCAGCATATTCAATAATGGTCTCCCCCTCTGCTAACACAGCAGCCATAAGGATATTAGCAGTAGCTAAAACAGAAGAACCAAAATGACCCCCCAAAAATACACGCTTTCCTACCAATTTTTTTGCTTCGCCAAGGCAATAGCCATTGTCTGTAATTATCTTCGCTCCTAATTCTCTTAACCCTTTAATGTGTAAATCAACTGGTCTTACTCCTATTACACATCCGCCGGGGAGAGAAACTTTTGCTTTCTTTCTCCGCGCTAAAAGAGGACCCAAGACACAAAATGAAGCTCTCATTGTGCGTACCAAGCGATAAGGAGCAACATAGCTCTTTTTCTTCTTTGCCTTAACAACTAATACTTCCTTATCAAATTTTACATCTTTGCCTAACACTTCTAAAATCCTAATCATTGTTCTTATATCAGCCAAATCAGGAACGCCATAAATCCTGCAAGTATCATCTGTGAGGAGGGTAGCCGCTATTATTGGCAAAGAGGCATTCTTGGAACCGCTTATCTTTATTTCTCCTTTTAAAGTTGATTTATAAATAATAAATTTATCCATCGTCTATCTCTTTCTTAAAACTACTCCTCTATCAAAACCAGCATAATCTTTTATCCATTCCTCTACAGTGAACCTCCCCAAATATTTTATTCTCTTATTTACTCTATCTTTCTGATTATATCCTATCTCTAGAATGAAATACCCCCCCTCTTTTAAATAAAAAGGGGCCAACTCCAGTATTTTATAAACAAAAAAAAGACCATCTTCTCCTCCGTCTAAAGAAATACGAGGCTCAAAACACAATCCTCCTTTTATACAATCACTTTCTACATAGGGAGGGTTAGAAACTATTAAATCAAAAGAATTCTCTTTGAAAGCAGAAAACAAATCACTCATAACCAAGTTAACTTTAACCTTATGCATCTTTATATTCTCTATACTTGCAAAGATAGCAGATGAGCTAATATCGGAAGCATAAACAGTAATCTCTCCTTTCGTACTCTTCTTAAGCACAACAGCTATACAAGAAGTACCACAACATAAATCCAAAACTATTCTTGCCTTTCTATAATGGATAATTTCTAAAGCTTTCTCTACGATTATCTCTGTCTCAGGGCGAGGTATAAAAACACCTCTTTTTATAAGAAATTCAAAGCCAAAGAAATTCTCCCGGTTAACAAGATAAGCCAATGGCCATCCCTGACAGTAGGCATCTCTTAAACTATCAAGGCACTTTTCTTTCCCAGGGCTTAAAGGATAGTCTTCAGTAAAATAATAATCTTTCTTATTGATAACTATCTTTAAAAGATAGGATAAATCCCGCTCAGTAAATACCGACGCATTTTCTTTAAGCCAATCCTTTAGTTTCATATATCTTCTTTCTTTCCTCTTTAATTAAGCTCTTCGTAATTATATCCAAATCCCCTCCTAATATATCCTCTAATCTATATACTGTTAAATTTATTCTGTGTTCAGTAACCCTCCTTTCAGGAAAATTATATGTACGGATTTTCTCGCTTCTTTCTCCACTTCCTATCTGGATTCTCCTCTCTTTTAGTATCTTTTTTTCCTCCTCTCTCTGCATCTTATCCAACAAGCGTGCCTTAAGCACTCTCATTGCTTTCTCCCTGTTCTTTATCTGAGAACGTTCGTCTTGGCAACTAACAACTATTCCTGTGGGCAAATGGGTTATTCTTACTGCAGAATCTGTCCTGTTAACATGTTGCCCCCCATGCCCTGAAGCCCTGAAAGTCTCTATTTTCAACTCGGCAGGGTCAACATTAAGCTCTTTTGTCTCAGGTTCAATAAGAACTGCTACAGTGGCAGTAGAGGTATGAATCCTTCCTCCCGATTCTGTCACGGGAACACGCTGAACTCTGTGGACTCCGCTCTCAAATTTAAGATGTGAATAACATCCTTTTCCTTTAACAGAAAAAATTATTTCTTTTATACCCCCAATTTCTGTTGGATGGGAGCTTAAAACCTCTAATTTCCATCCTTTATTCTCTATATATTTAGAATACATCTTAAATAAATCAGAAGCAAAAAGAGCGGCTTCTTCACCTCCTGCTGCTGCTCTTATCTCAATAATTACATCCCTCTGAGGCGAATCCTCCTCCTCAAATACCATATCCTCTATTTCATCTTTTATCTTCTTAATCTTATCTTCTATCCTAATCAGCTCCTCCTTCGCCAACTGTTGCATATCCTCCTCTTCTTGGGGGTTATTAATCATCCCTTCAAGCTGTTCCTTCTCCTGTTGTGCCTTCTCGTATAACTCTATTTTTTTTATAAGCTTTTCAAGGAAAGAAAATCTACGGGCAAGATTCTGATAACGCTGGCGGTCATTATACACATCAGGCGAAGAGAGCTCTTCAGAAATTGCCTTATACTCCCTCTTTAACTTATTGTAGTCTATCATTGTGGCAGGCTAGATAAAAGTTATAGCACTAACTATCTCTTGCCGTATTTCTTTATAAACTTCTCAACTCTCCCCTCTGAGTCAACAAACTTTTGCTTCCCTGTAAAGAAGGGATGGCACTTAGAGCAAATCTCTACATTTATGGTTTTTTTTGTAGAACGCGTATGAATCACATTGCCACATGCACACATTATTGTAGCAAATTCATACTTAGGATGTCCTTCTTTCTTCACCGATATCACCTCCTTTATATTGCTATCTCATAAGGAATTGATTATACCATATTTGCAGACATTACCAAGATTATTTACCCATATAAAAATTATAAACTATTTATTAAGGGTAAGTAAAAACTCCACATTGTTTTTTGTCTTGGACAGTTTCTCAATAAGCAATTCTAAAGCCTCCACAGAACTAAGTTCATTCAAGGCTTTTCTTAATATCCATATCCTCTGCAATTCATCAGGATGTATCAATAGTTCCTCTCTACGAGTATTAGACCTCTTAATGTCAATTGAGGGGTAAATACGTCGCTGAAATATATTCCTATCCAGAGTAATCTCCATATTGCCTGTCCCTTTAAATTCTTCAAATATAACATCATCCATTCTTGAACCTGTATCAACTAAAGCAGTGGCAATAATTGTCAACGACCCTCCTTCTTCTAATGCCCGGGCTGCCCCAAAAAATCTTTTAGGTTTATGAAGAGCATTGGAATCTATCCCTCCCGAGAGTATCCTTCCTGAATGAGGCTCTACTAAGTTATAAGCACGTGCTAACCGAGTAATACTATCAAGAAGAATGACCACATCTTTTCTATGCTCAACGAGCCTTTTAGCCTTTTCTAGAACCATCTCGGCAACCTGAACATGTCTCTGAGCTGGCTCATCAAATGTTGAGCTTATAACTTCTCCTTTAACCATATTCTTCATCTCCGTAACTTCCTCCGGTCGCTCATCAATAAGCAACACTATCAAAACAACGTCAGCATAGTTCTTCATTATTGCGTTAGCTATTTTTTGAAGAAGCACAGTCTTACCACTATAAGGAGGAGCCACTATCAAACCGCGCTGCCCCTTCCCTATAGGACATAGTAAATCCATAACCCTTGTGGATATCTCATCAGGGGTAGTTTCTAATATAAATCTATCTTTGGGGTATGTGGGGGTAAGATTATCAAAAAGCACTCTATTGCGCGCCTGTTCAGGGTCTTCAAAATTTACTGCTTCCACCTTAAGAAGCGCAAAATACT
>CAYVYZ010000006.1:28586-41855 GCA_964455875.1 uncultured Planctomycetia bacterium
ACTTTTCATTATCTTTGGGGGGCCTGATTTGACCACTAACTGTATCGCCTGTACGCAAAGAAAACTTCCTTATCTGAGAGGGAGAAACATATATATCATCAGGCGAAGGCAAATAATTATAGTTGGGAGAACGCAAAAATCCAAAACCCTCTGAAAGAACATCTATCACACCCCCGCCAAACATAAGACCTTCTTTTTCTGCCTGTGCCTGAAGAATCTTAAAAATTAGATCCTGTTTCTTAACCCCGCTTATCCCATTGATGGCAAGCTCTTTGGCAGCTTTTGTCAACTCGGATATTTTCATATCCTTAAGAGTGCCAATATCCATCACTACCCCCTTTTTAGTCTTCGCCATATCACACCTACCTTTTTCTTTAAACTCAATAAACTACAATCATTATTTATCACAAAATCCACCTTCTTTTTCTTTTTCTCCGTCGGCATAAAATAAGACAATCTTTTTTTTGCCTCTTCGTGGGAGATATTGAATTTCTTTTTTATTCGCTTAACAAGATTGGATTGCGACGCAGAGACAAGGATTATACTATCAAAGATATTCTCTAAATCTTTCTCAAATAACAGCGGTATCTCTATAACATATACTCCCCTTTGACATTTTTTACAGAAAACCCATCTCTTCAGATCTCGTACTATAACAGGGTGAACAACAGACTCTAATTTCTTTAACAGCCTGTAATCAGAGAAAACAATGCGACCTAACTTCTTTCTTAAAATAGTACCCCTACAATTAAGAACACTGGGAAAGAACTTCTTTATCTTCTGGTATACAACACTCTTTTTATCTCTGTAATAACGGTGTACCCATCTATCTAAAGAAACTGTCTTTGCTCCTTTTTCCTTTAAAATCCTTAATACTGTACTCTTACCACTACAAATACTTCCTGTTATGGCAACGACTGGCATTTCTCATACATATTGATATAATTCTGAGCAGTTTTCTTCCAAGAAAAGGTATAAGAAGTTATCTTTCTTAGCAGAGACAACCACTTCTTCTTATCACAAAAAACACTATATGCTCTCTCAATAGCACCGATAAGGGCTTTTGAGGAATATTCGGTAAAAACAAAGCCTCCTCCTTTATGGACATAGTCTGCAACCGTATCCACAAGACCTCCAGTGTGATGGACAATAGGTACAGTGGCATACTTATAACTAATCATTTGAGACAAACCACAAGGCTCAAAACGAGAAGGCATAAGAAAAGCATCGCAACTGGCGTAAATCTTATGTGCCAGAGCCTCATCAAACTTTAAATGAAGGGAGAAACTTCCTCTATACTTGTTTTTCTTAGCACTGAGAATCTTATGATACTTTGCGTCTCCTGTGCCCAAAATTACTACTTGATATTTTTTTAATATGTGATTTAACGACTTTGACAAAATGTCAATCCCTTTTTGCTCAGCTAATCTTGATACCATCCCCAAAAGAAAATCACTCTTTTTCACCTTAAGACCAAACTCTTTTTGGAATCTGCTTTTATTAATATACTTCTCCTGGAGGCTATTTCGCGAATATTTTTTATAAATAAATTTATCACTATTTGGATTCCACACCTTATAATCAATGGCATTAAGAATACCTGTTAACCTTTCACCTTTTTCTTTTAACACTCCTTCTAATCCACAACCGTATTCCTTTGTCTGAATCTGTTTAGCATAGGTGGGACTTACAGTATTAACCATATCAGAAAATACAATGCCTCCCTTAAGAAGGTTTATCTTGCCATAAAATTCCAGATAATGCATAGAAAAATACTCATCTGCCAAACCCAAAAGTGGAAATTTGCTCCTGTCAAATATACCTTGATAAGCAAGATTGTGAATAGTCAATATGCTTTTTGTGCGAGAAAAAAACGGTTCATTCTTAAGCTTAGTTTTAAGATAGATTATTATCAAAGAAGCTTGCCAGTCATTACAATGTATTACATCGGGTGAAAATCCTATTCTCTTTATAATATCGATTGTCTTGGTAGCATAGAAGGAGAATCTTTCAAGATTATCAGGGTAATCACTTCCTGATGCACCGTATAGCCCATCACGCATAAAATAATTGTCATTCTTTATAAAAATAACTTCTAAATTCTTCCTTATCTTAGTAACTCCAAACTCCTCTTCTGTTCTCTGAGGGGTGATGTTCTTATATAAAGGCATAAATATTTTTACATCACAACCTTCCTCAGCCAATGCTAAAGGCAAAGCCCCACTTACATCCGCTAAGCCTCCTGTTTTGGCAAAAGGGAAAACTTCAGAAGAACAAAATGCTATCTTCATTACACCTCCTTCTATTTACGAATTTCATTATTGGAATATAGCGGCTCTAGTTCTAACCAATTCTTTCCTACTTTAAGATTTGCAATGAGAGGAACTATGAGGCTAATACTATTTTCCATATTATACTTAACTATGTCAACTACTTTTTTCAATTCTTTCTTTTCTACATCAAACACCAACTCATCATGAACTTGAAGGATAAGGCGAGAAGAAAAACCATAACGTTCAAACTCTCTATATATCCTTACCATAGCCATCTTTATTATATCGGCAGCCGTGCCTTGAATGGGAGTATTAACAGCCTGACGTCGTGAAAATTCTCGCAACTCATAATTAGAACTATTTATATCAGGTAGGTAACGAATCCTGCCCATAATAGTCCTAACATACCCTTTCTCCTCTGCTTCTTTAATAGTACTATCGATAAATTCCTTAACTTTAGGATAACGCATAAAATAACTCTCTATAAACTGGCGTGCTTCTTCCTCAGAAACATTCAATTCCCTCGCTAAACCATATGAACTCATTCCATAAACTATACCAAAGTTTACCCTCTTTGCTATTTCTCTTTCTCTCTTTGTAATATCGTTAGCATCTTTAGAAAAGAGAAGAGATGCTGTATATTTATGAATATCTGTATTGGCGTTAAAAGCTCTTATCAAATTATCCTCCCTGGAAAAATGCGCCAACACTCTTAATTCCACCTGAGAGTAATCACTAGAAAGAATACACCCGCCCTTAAAGGAAGGGACAAATATCCTTCTAATCTTCTGAGTAAAATCTTCCTTTATAGGTATGTTTTGCAAGTTAGGAGAGTGAGAACTTAATCTTCCTGTCTGAGTAGCAGTCTGGCTAAAAACAGCATAAATTTTTGAAGAGCCAGGACCAATTGCCTGTTTAAAAGGAGCTAAATATGTAGATTTCAATTTACTAAACTGCCGATAATCTAAAAGTAGCTTGGCGATAGGATAGTTAACAGCCAATTTTCTTAATACCTCTTCGTCTGTGGAATAACCTGTCTTTGTCTTCTTCTGAGGAGGAAGTTTTAACTTCTCAAACAACACTCTACGAAGCTGAAGGGGGGAATTAAGGTTAAACGTGGTTTCGGCTATCTTAAATATCTGGGATGATATATCACCTATCTTTTCATCCACCTCCCTATCAAGCTCTTCCAAAGCTATCCTATCTATAGAAACCCCTGCTTCTTCCATCTTAGCAATGACCTCAACAAGAGGCATTTCTATTTCAAATAACAGTTTGTCCAATGAATTTTCTTCTATCTTGGGCTCTAAAAGACTATAAAGCTGAGCAATAAAATATACGCCACTTGAAGGAGGAATTTCTTTAACATATACTTTGAGAAAATAAGCACAGAGGTTCTCTAAAGAATAATCGCCTAAGGAGGGATTTAAAAGATAAGCAGCTATCATTATATCAAACCAGGCGTTCCTTACAAAAATCTTACCACTAAGAATGTGGTAAATACGCTTAAAGTCATAAGATACTTTTCTTATTTCGTCGTTAGCCAAAAAATCTCCTACTTCTTCTAAAGAGGCACTATAGACATTTTTTTTCTCTCTATCAAAAATATAGCAATTCTTTCCTTCAACATGAACAAAAAGTAACCGTTGTGATAGTACTTGTTTTCTAAATTCAGAAGTCAAGCCCTCTTTTACATCTATGTTTATATTAAGCTTCGGAGAAGGAATGTCCTTAAGAAGGGACTTAAACTCTAACTCTCTACAAATTCTATATATATTATCGTAATCTGGCTCCTCTATCTTAAAATCCTCAAGGGTACAATCAAACTCCAAAACATCACTGAGTTTAACTAAATCCCGGCTTAAGAATATATTTTCTTTATTCTTTTCTAAAATACTACGTGTCTTATAAGGAATCTTATCCAAATGCTTAAAGATATCTTCTATAGTGCCAAACTTTTTTATCAAGCTAAGAGCGCCCACCCTACCAATTCCTTTAGCACCGGGAATATTATCAACACTATCTCCAACAAGGGAAAGATAATCAACAATTCTCTGGGGAACAAAACCAAACTCTTCAGTAAACCGTTCATAATTATAAATAACATCTTTAAAAGGGTTATAAATACAGACAGTGTCGTTATCAATCAACTGATACATATCCTTATCCGAGGTCACAATCATAACCGGCCATTTGTTTCTATATGCTCTAAAAACTATGGAAGCAATTAAATCATCCGCCTCATACCCTTCTTTTTCTATCCTTTTTATACCGAAATAAGTTATCAATTCTTTCACAATAGGTATTTGAACCTTTAGAAAATTTGGTACAGGCGGACGCTGAATCTTATATTCCTTAAATTTTTCTTGACGATGCGTCTTGCGAGACACATCAAAGCAAATTGCCATATAATCAGGCTTATATTTCTCTTTTATTCTCTTGATGGTGTTTAGAAACCCATAAACCGCTCCTGTAGGAAATCCCTTTGATGTAGACAGTTTTATGGCATAGAAGGAACGGTACACTAAAGAATTGCCATCCACTAAATAAAGTGTTTTATTTTGCATCGAGGGTATAACAAATGTCCATAAACTAAAGGCTGGCTTATCTTGAGAAGCGAGATATAACTGAGAGAGCCTGTTCTATTTCTTTTGCTGCTGCAAGGTAATCATTTTTATCTATGTATGCCATTGCTTCATCAACATAATGCTTAATTCTCTGCTTAGTATAAGCTCGTTTAGCCGCTACATACAAGTCGGAAATCTGCATTTGAAGCTCCTTATCTTGAGGATTAAGATAAAGAGCAGTCTCTAATTCCTTCAATGCTCCACTAAAGTCTTCCTGATTAAAAAGGCTAACACTCATTTCAAGATGCAAACGTGCCTCTTCTGTCTTTTTTAGACGCTCTTGTTCTCTCTTATAAACAATATCTTTAGACAAATCAATAGCCTCGTCTTCAAGAATTTCCTTCCTCACCTCCTTGTAATTACCCAGTTTTAAAAGCTTCTCTTTAGCTTTTTCACGCCAGTATTCACCCTTTTTTCCTCTGCGGTACCTTGCTATCCAGTATTTAGTGGCTTTTTTAATATCTCCTATTGACTCATAGAATAAGGCAAGATTTGTATAGGCTGGCAGGTAATTAGGGTCAATCTCTATAGCCTTTTTATACATCGCCAAAGCATCTTTCTTATTGCCAAGCGATTCATATACTACGCCGATATCATTATAAATCTCTGCGTTCTGAGGATAAATTGCAGCAGATTTTTGATAATAAATAAGCGCTCCCTTAAAATCTCCTTTTGACTGAAGACGGTATCCTTCCTTTCGATATTCCAAAGCCTCTTTCTTTAAATCGTTTTTCAAACCCTCCTGAGAAAATACCGGCAAGGAAAAGACAACAAAGAATATTAAAGAGAAAATACTTCTCATTTTAAATTTAAAATAACATAAAGAAAAAATCGTGTCAAGAAGTTTAACCTTTAATTTTACTTAATAAAAGTAAAAACTATTGAATACCTTCCTCTATAGTCATAGAATTGTTCTATGGGCTTGATTACTCCCTTTGACCCCTGGAGAAGTAAACTGTGCAGTTGCCCTGTTAAGTATAGCCTCTCAGCTTATACTGGATGCGGGCATGGTTGCCTCTACTGTTATGCCTCTTCTTATATACCCTCATTTTTTGCTCCTCGCCCTAAAAAGAATTTTCTTGAAAGGCTTCGCCGAGAATTAAAAAAACTCAAAACCCGCACTTACATCACAATGGCAAATTCATCTGACCCTTATCTTCCCATAGAGAAAAAATTAAAGCTGACCCGTGCCTCGCTCAGAATAATGAAAGACTACACTCTAAGAATTATGTTGGTAACAAAATCTGATCTTATAACTCGTGACCTTGATATATTGCAAGAGATAAAAAAAATTGTTGTAAGCTTCACTATTACAACCCTTGACGAAACTATTGCAAGAAAGCTTGAGCCTGCTGCTCCATCTCCAAGAGCCCGTTTAGAAGCCATAAGAACACTAGCGAAGAAATTACCTGTTGCTGTACGCCTTGACCCTTTAATCTACCCCTTAAATACAGCAGACAAAGATATAAAGAATACAATAAAAATATTAAAAGAGGCAGGAGCAAAGCAGATAATAACCTCCTCTTATAAAGCAAAGCCAGATAACCTAAAGAGAATGATACGAGGCTTTCCTGAATATAAAAAACTATGGCATAAACTTTATCTGATAGAAGGAGAAAAAAAAGGATGGTATATATACCTGCCTCAAAATATAAGAAAAAACCTTATTCTTAGCGTAAGAGAAGAGGTACTTAAGAATAAACTTATTTTCTCGTCGTGTCGAGAAGAAATGGCTCAATTTAACACAGGAGTATGCGATGGTTCGTTACTCTTTGAAACATAACAAAAGCAGTATACTACATACCTTAAATATCCACACCGAAAACTTTTCTTATAACTATTCCGATAAAAAAATTAATCGCCGCGATACTTAAACTTATTCCTGCCATCTCAAAAAATCTTTTCTTAAAAGAAAGCCCTTTTGCCACAGATATATAGTAAGTAAAAACGAAAATAACAAGCACAGCAGCAAAAAGCACTAAAGCAAGACACAAAAAGATGTTTTTAAAAATAAGGTAGGGACTGATAAGAAAGAACACAGTAAGGATATAGGCAAACCCTGTGTAGATACTTGCCTTAATTGGCGATTTTTGCGTGTCCTCTTGTTTTGTAGAAAGATATTCTGAGGCTGCCATAGACATTGAAGCAGCAATACCAGTAATAAGGCCAACAATACCAACAAGACGGGTATTCTGAAGAGCAAGAGTTAGCCCCACCAGTGCTCCCGTGAGTTCAACCAAAGCATCATTTAGACCTAAAACAATAGAACTTACATACTTAAGCCGCTCCTCATCAATAAGAGCGATAAGTTCATCTTCGTGACGCTCTTCATCCTCTATAAGATGCTTAACTTCCGGATAGACACTTTTCAATTTTTCATATGCCGCCTGTGCCAGACCTTCTCCCTGCTCCATAAGCTTGACACTAAAGGTAAGACCAAACACACGAGCAATACAGACGTAGAAAAATATCTTCAACCGGGATGGAGAAAGTTCAACACCGGTTATCTTCACCCAGAACTCATAGTGACCTTTTTCATCAGCAGAAATCTGTTGAAGAATACGACGATTGTCCTTATCTTTGATAATCAAAGCAAGTTCTTTATATATAGAGTGTTCGGTGATCTCGTTCTTCTGTGCCTTTAAAATATCCCTCTTGATGTATCTTAATTCAGGTCTCATCATCCAAACTTAAAATTTTCTCCTTTGGATACTATGATAACAGATACGACCTTCTTTGTGTAAGGATACGCGCTGTAAATAACCACCATATATAGAAAATGCAATAAGATAGACAGCAAGAACCCATAAGGCAAAGGCAAGCATCCTCCCAAAAGTACGCAAACCTAAAGAATCCACTTTTGATGCTCCTATAAGAACAAAGAAGCTTATCACAAGAAGCATCACCGCATGAAAAACGAAAAACATTCCGCCTATTACCATTTTTTCCTCCTCTTTACTAATTAGTTCTTAGTTTAACTGGTATGATTATACCGCGTATGTAAAATTATGGCAATGGATATGGATATAGAACCGGAGAAGGCCGGACAATACAGAAAGTCGCCAAGTCACAAGGCCAAAACATAAGTAGTCAATAGTCAATAATGTATAGTCGTACTAACCGCTATCCGCTATTTACTACACCTTCCACCCTATACCCAACACCCTATACCCTACACCCTAATCTCTAACTATGAGCTAACAGCTAAGAGCTACGAGCTAATTTCTATTCACTATATGCTATCCGCTAACCGCTATCCGCCTAACACCTATTACACTTTGCGGTATCCCATTTTCTTAAACATCCACTCATTGGATACCAATTAGTAAATGCGGACTGAAAAAGATTCAATCCTATGATAGCAGTAAAAATCACCCACTTAGGGTTAACATAGTGGGCAAGTAAAAGACTTATGAGTATAAAGAAACCTGCTGTTCCCCGTAAGATTCGCTCCACCATCATACTTCTTTAAAAACTATAACGCAGGCGTAGATATATATTGGAATTATTTTCCATCTGACCAAATTCAGTAATATCGTCTTGACCCCAGATAAGATTTGCCCCCATAGTGACTGTAAGATTATCGTTAATATCGTAACTTACAACAGGACGCAAATAACAATCTCGGTCTGACGGAGAAAAAAAGGTAAATAAACTTAAAGTTAAAGTTTGCTGCCATAATAATTTGGTTATACGCAGAGTAAGAAGATGACGTGATTCGTCCCAATAGAAATCCTGCAAGAGAAGAGCGTTTTTATAACTACTATAATTGAGTATCTGCTCATAGAAATATTGGAAGCCAACCCTTAAATCATTCCCTAAATCCCGCTCATACCCCCCCATAATCTTGAAAGAAGAATTTTCTACTAACCGGTTATTCCCTTTTTTATCTTCACGCGACTCATAAAAACCTGTCTCTACGTTAGCTACGCCTCCCATAAAAGGGCCCCTTATACTTGCCCCATACACATTCAAAGGAGGATAATAAAGCTGATGGCGCAACTCATCTTTATAGCCACACGGCATCTTGTAAAAACCTCTGAAGAAATACAAAGCGGCTTCATAACTGCCAAACGTACGGTAAAATCTTAAAGCGAACTCAGTATTGTTGAACTGATGTGGCGGCTCAATAAGTTGACGTTCAGAATTCCTTCCTGCAATTCCGCGCTGGAAACTATCAAAGAAAGAAAGGCGCTCCCCAGAAGGTATTGTATTTGGCTCAAATACAGGAATAATAACAAAGTCCATGTTTGTAAAACTAGTGTAAACAGAAACTCGTACTCCATCTGAAGGGGCTTTTAAATATTCATCATCGCGTCCTATAAAGAAAGATACATAATCTTTTGGAAAAACATCGTTTATGAAAAGGTAATCGCCTGTACCCCAAGTAAAAACCTGCCGACCTATCTTTACATCCATAAAAGAAAATGGTGAAATCTGGGTGTAAAACTCACGCAAGGAAAACTTGGTCTTGCCAGCATAATACTCATCAATAATAAAATCTCCCCGGAAGAAGAATTCGGAGTTCCAATCAGCAAGGAACTCTTTAGGATAATACCTGGCTTTAAGTTGCAGACGCTGTTCTAAGAGATTATAATGACTATGCTTAGTCAAGTCGTCTTTGAACTTATACGAGAAATCGGACTCCCAAAACCCATGAATAGGCGGCAAACCTCCTATAGTAAAAGCTAAAAGATTTCCGCTTAAAAAACATGTAAGGATAAATATTATACAGCTCTTCATAATTACCTCCGTTTTATCCACTTAGCAGGCGGACGACGCAGATACCTTTCGGTAAAAATATCATCAGTAAGGCTAATGTCGTATTGAATTTTGTTGTATTTTATAATGGTGTTGCCGCCAGAATTTAAATCAGATGCTTTCATTTCTGTGATTGTAGGATGACCCTGAATATCTTCAACTTTCAACGCTTCAATAACTCTGTATTTTTTGCCCGAAGAATCATAATACTCTGCTTTTACAGGCATAAAATTATCTTTCCTAATCCAAATATAGTAATAAGCAAATTCTACGTATTTTTTGTTTTTAGGGATATTCTTGATTTTATAACAACCATTTTCCTCTCCTACAAGTTCATGGGTATCTTCGTTTATCCCTCTACCTGAGACATCTTCGTATACAAAATGAGACCCTACAAAACTTGACCGTTTGTCAGTAGCTGCAATCCTTCTTACCAGATCGAGTGCAGGAAGATACAGCCAACGGTCATCATCACGTCCAATATGTTTCCATACCATATACACCATATCACGCACATCTTCCGGTTTATAGAAGTAAACATAAAATTTTTGTTCTCCCCCATCCTGAACATCTTTTCGCAAAATAGTGAACTCCCTCACTCGCTGTCTTCCTTGGGAATCGGTTATAACCATATTTACTTCTGCCATTCCATCATTGCCTTCATAGTAAGCAACGCGGTTAGCTCTGTCTACAATCTCCTCCACTCCGAGAGCATATCCTTTAAAACCCACATGCCACATAAACACACTCATAATAATCCCTGCAATAATCAACCTCTTGTTCATCTTTAAACCTCCTACCTTTTTAGGCCTAATATCTGACATACCTTTTCATTCTTCAAAACACACCTACAAACACAGGACAAAACAAGAAACAGAGAAAAAGCAATAAAGAAAATATTCTTTGCACTCATATGGGTATAGCCCAAAAGAACATAAACTACTGTAAGGGCAACAACAAGTCCAAGAAATATGCAGTCACCGGTATAACAGAAAAAATGTTTTTCTCTTTCCCGATAAACAAGTGCAGGAGAAATAGTAATAAGAGCAGGAAGGATAAAAAATGTACTGATGCTGGAAGTGAACATAATCGCTGCCATAAAAAACCCTACAGTCTGATACGGAACAAGAGGCGCAACTAAAAGAGGCAAAAAGCCCACCGCAATAACAATGGCATTTCTGGCGATAGCACGTCCCGGCCCGCCAAAAGTGTACATAGCGGTATCTTCCCAATCCTGGCTCTGCTTATAACGAGTACGACTCCTCTGAATGAAATGAATAGCAAAATCTATTGAGAGACCTAAAGTAAGTGCGGAAAGAACAGCAACAGGCATATCATAGTCCCGCCCAACAATCCCCAAGAGACCATAAATAAACACTATGGTAATGGTTAGAGGCACCATCGATATAAGACCGCGCATAGGGGAACCGAAGAGGAAAGTCATCATAAAGAACACAATGATAAAACTCCCTAAAAAGTTACGCAACATACCCACAACCATTTTATTTTGCCAAGCGACATTCACATAGGTTAAACCTGCCCAGTTGTATTTTATTTCATAGGGAGGAGGGTTAGTTTTTATAAACTCATCGACCTCCCTTATCACCTTTTCCATGTCTTTGTTGTCGCCACTTTTTAACTGTATCCAGATATTTAACTTGGAATAGTCGGGAGTAGTGAAATGCCATAGGTCATCTGGTTTATGCGAATTCTGAAAAGATATCAAACACTGGGCAACTGCCTGTTTCGTTTTAGGAATCCGGTAAAATTTTCTGTCTCCCCCTACAAGCTCATAGTATATTTTCTTGGTAATGTCAACAAGAGAAGTTGATTTACCCACATTACCTTTCTCTTTTAAATAATCCTGAAGTCTCTCTACATAATGAAGCATGGAGGGTCTTTTAAAGACTTCGTTTACCTGATGAGACTCCATCACCAGATAAGCCATATAAGTACCTCCAAAATGAGCATTCAATACTCTATCCGCAACTCTTATAGGATGTCTTTTGGTAAACCACCTCACCGGATTATCGTTAACCTGAATGCGACTTATACCCCACACCGACACACCAGTAATAACTACCGTGACAAACAAAACCATTTTCCATCTCTTTGTAGCAATAATTCCTATAGGCTTAAGCACCTTATCCAAGGCTGATTCCCCTTCTTCCTCGCTCAAAACCCCAAAGTTCTCGAGACTCTTTTTTCTTACCAGAGAGATATATGCGGGAATAAATGTCATTGAGATAAACCACGCAATCATAACCCCTGTAGAAACAAACACTCCAAAAACCTGCACAGGGGGAATCCGTGAGAATGAAAGAGAAAGAAAACCAATCCAAGTAGTAAGAGCAGCATAAAGCATAGGGATAAAAAGCGTGTTAATTAACTCAATAATAGTTTTTTTCTTATCCCCTATGCTCTTATATTTCTCAAAAAACTCACTCAAAATATGTATAGAACTCAACACAGCAATGGGTATTAGAAATATAGGAATCATTGAACTCATAATGTGGACAGGAAAACCGAAACCGATAAGAAGACCCATAGTTATAATCACCGTCATAATGGCCACTATCATAGGAGCAATAATAAGACTAGTTTTCTTAAAAAACATAAGCATAAGGAAAAATATAATCAATCCTGCCAAAGGTGCTGATACCCCCATCTGGACAAACATCTGGTGGCCAAAAGTATCCTCAGCAATAGGCAAACCGGTCATATAATATTTTTCGTCGCCTCTATATCTGCCCACTATCCTTTTTATTTCACGCGAGACACGGTAACTTATGCTTTTCTCTTTTATGGGAACATATATACATAGGGCTTTACCGTCTTCGGAAATCATTGTGCCATAAAACAAAGGATTATCCATTGCCCTATCTCTTATATGTAACGCTTCCTTCTCATCTACTGGAGGCTCTTCCATCAAACGCTTAAACCGCACTGTCCCCACGCCTGCCTGTTCGATATCATCTTTTGTGGAAGGTGCCATAAGCTCGTAACTTATAACACCATCAATTTTTTCTATCTCTTCAGTAATCTTATAAACTTTTGTAAGGGTCCCCACATTAAAAACTCCATTAGGATTTTTCTCATTGACAATACCCAGAACGATAAAATCGTAAAGGGAAAATTCTTTTCTTGTTTGATTATGAAATATACGGACAAACTCATCCTTAGAAAGCATATTTTCCGGGTCGGTATCAACTTTCATACGAGGGAACTGAAAAAGAGCAAGAACAGAAACTATTACCACAACTCCCACCACAATGCGTGGATGGTTAACAGAAAATTGAATTATCTTATTAAACATACAACTTCCTCCTCCATCAGTATATTACCCTCCACATGTTGAACATGACCCTCCACTACAAGAAGCACAGGAAGAACCTTTGCTGCTTCCAGAAATACCAAATACACATAATTGCTTCTCTAAAGATAATGAGCCACATTCCGGACAGGCATTTTTTAAACCCCCCCTGGTTTATTCCTACCAGAATATCAAATTTTCTTCCACAATCTTTACATATATAGGTATATATAGGCATATGGCTTTTAACCCACTTTTGTAATACAGGTTAAAATCTTACGCACTTTGCTGCTTT
>CAYVYZ010000007.1:0-30739 GCA_964455875.1 uncultured Planctomycetia bacterium
CTGAAGGCAGGAGAAAGATTAATGTTACATGTAAAGTAATCCTCGCTGGCCAGGGCAGATACCAAAGTAGTTGCCAATCTCCTATTGCTCGATTCAAAATAGGTATGGTCAAACAGCTTACCGAAGAAAGAACAAAAAGGACTGATAAAGTCTTGCCTGATTTGAAGCGGTCAGCAAGATAGCCTCCGGTATAATTACCCAAAGCAATGCCCGCCAGAACCACTCCAATCACTGAAGTCCAAGTATAAAGAGAAGCACCCAAAAAGCGGGCAATAATCCTGCCGGCAACCAGCTCAACTACCATAATACAGAAGCTAGCCACAAAAACAGTAGCATTGGGGATAATTAAACGAAAAAAGCTTGCTGAACTACTTTTACTTACACCTGCAGAACTTTCCTTCATAAGCCCGGCAACATTTTTGTTGGAAACGGTCATTTGTATGGGTAATAATCAGAAGGATTGATCTTATAGTATTTAAACTTCCGCTGGAGGCTACGGCGGTCTAAACCTATTTCCTTTGCGGTCCTACTAACATTACCCATATTCCTTTTAAGCGCCTCAATAAAAAACCTTTTCTCAAAAACCTCTATTGCCCTTCTTCTTGCCTGGCGAAAATTCACGGTACGAGTGGGAAAATCTCTCCTCTCAGCAGCCCTAGGAGTTACTGTAATGGCTGGTAGGTCGTTAGGAAGAATTATAGGTCCTACTCCCAAAACCACCGCCCGCTGGATAAAATTCTCTAATTCTCGGATATTCCCCGGCCAATCATAACTCATCAAAATATTCAAAGCATCCCGAGAGACACCCTGAAGATTCTTCTTCTCCAAGTAATTATATTTATTAATAAAGTGTTCTACTAAGAGGGGTATGTCTTCTTTACGCTCCCTTAAAGGGGGAATAAAAATAGGAACTACATTAATTCTGTAATACAAATCTTCCCTGAATTTTTTTTCTCTTACTAAGCTTTCTAAGTCCTCATTAGTAGCTGAAATAAGACGTATATCTACTTTACGAAAAACTGTATCCCCTACTCTTTTTATCTTCTCATCCTGAAGAACCCTTAGAAGCTTTGTCTGGATATTTAAAGAAATGTGGCCTATCTCATCTAAAAATACTGTCCCTCCATTTGCTGCCTCCAATAATCCTTTTTTATCGGAAATGGCCCCCGTGAAAGCTCCTTTTATGTGTCCAAATAACTCATTTTCTAGTAAACTTTCTGTTAAGCTAGCGCAGTCAACCGGAATAAACGGTTTATCTCTGCGATTACTTAAGTTATGAATTGCTCGTGCTATAAGTTCTTTACCAGTCCCCGTCTCCCCTATAATCAAAACATTGCTTTTTGTAGAAGAAACTTTCTTTATTAAATCAAATACTCTATGCATCTGGGGACTCTTTGAGACCATGTCTTGAAAAGTATATCTTTTCTCTAACTCCTTATGAAGAATGATATTCTCTTCTTCAAGTCTTTTCTTTTCTAATGCCTTGTTAACGGCTAAAAGAATTTCATCCATATCAAAAGGTTTATTAATATAATCATACGCTCCAAGCTTCATTGCCTCTATAGCACTTTCCATACTCCCATAAGCAGTCATTATTATAATAGGCAGCGTAGGGCTTTTCTTTTTAGCCTCTTTAAGAAACTCTATACCGTCTACCTTGGGCATTTTTAAATCTACAAGAACTAAGTCAGGTGCGCTTCTGGACAATTCCTCTAATCCCTGTTCGCCATTAGATGCGGAAACAACCCTATAACCATTATCGACAAAAAGCCTCTGTAAGTATTTTCTCATTCCCACTTCGTCATCAATAATAAGAATCAATTCTTCAATACTCATCAATCTGGCTGTCTTAAAGGTAACTTTACTATAACAGTTGTTCCCTCTTTTTCTTTGCTTTTTATTTCTATATTCCCCTTGTGAGCCTTAATTATTCCATAGCTCACAGAAAGTCCTAAACCTGCTCCTTCTGAGACATCTTTGGTAGAGAAAAAAGGATCGAAAACTTTTTTTAAATCTTCTTCAGAAATCCCCTTACCATTATCTTCAAATACTACACACAAGAAATCTCCCTCTGGTAAATTCCTAATCTCAGAAACAATTCTTATTTGTCCTTTAGCTTCAATGCTTTGTGTAGCGTTAAGAATTATATTTACAAACACCTGTTCCAACTGAATAGGGTCAGCTAAAATCTTTGTATTGGGTTTAATATCTGTAATTACCACGGCGTCTTTCTTCAATAAAGAAGGCTCTACAAATTTTAAGGCGCTGTTTATTATATCGTTAATAACTACTTCTTGAAACTGAGGTTCTTTTCTCCTGCCAAATTGGAGTAGACTGTTTATTACTTTAGAACATCTTTTTGTATTTTCTTCAATATCTTTCAATAGCTCTTCTGCCTCTTTAGAATCAACAACACCTTCCTTTGTGTTTAATTTCTTAAGAAGCATCTGTGTATCTCCTAAGATTATTCCTAAAGGATTGTTTATCTGATGGGCTATGCCTGAAGATAAAATGCCTAAAGAAGCTATCTTCTCTGACTCTAAAAGCTGGGACTGTTTTTCTTTTAACTCTTTTGTCACTTCCTCTATCTTTTCCTGTAATTTCATATTCCAAGACTCTGTTTCTTCTTTATATCTTTTAAGCTTCTCTATCATAAGGTTAAAAGACAAAGCTAATCTTCCCAGCTCATCAGAAGAATTAATCTGGGAACGTACAGAAAAATCTCCCTCTCCCACCTTCTGCGCCAGAAAACACAACTCTCCTAGAGGGTCAAGAATTTTTTGTTTAAAAAATAAAATAATAATTAGGCAGAACATACTTATCATTGCGATACTCATCCAAATAAGTGTGATTCTTCTTTGGAAAACATAAGAGTTAACTTTCTTTAAAGATAAAACAACGGAAACAACTCCTACTATTTTCTTTTTGCCATCCACTGTTAGATAGAGAGGGCTTATTAATTCCTCTAATCCTTTGGCTCCACTCACCTTAGAAACTAACAACTTTTTGCTTTCCATTACTTTCTCATAAGAGGGATTTTCTTCTGCCAAGAATCCTACCTTCTTCCTTGAACTTCCTGAAATCAATATATTTAAATCTTTTAGGAATATTTTTACATCATAAATTTCTTCATCGGAAAGGATATTATTGATGAGGTTTTCTAGATAAGAAAAGTTCCTATGTGCTTCAATTAGAAAACGTCTCAACATTCTAGCTAAATCTTTTGCCATTAAAGAAGCTTCTTTCTTAAAATAAGAACTCCTGTCAATTCTTAAGGAATGCACAAGCTGTGTGTTTACTGAAGGAAACTCCACAACTATCTGCATAACACCCATAAGCTTACCTGAAGAATCAGCGGTAAACAAAGGAAGGTAATGAAAAACCAATTCTTTATCAGATAGTTTCTTTGATGTCGATACAGGCTTTTTTTCTTTAATAACCTTTTTTACTGAATATCTATATTCCTCCTTTAAAGGAGTATATACCTCCTTTTTATTACTTGAAGAAATAATTAATAGTCCAGGAAGAATTACTCTCAATACTTCCACCTCTTTATGCGTCTTTTTGATAAAATAGGCAGCCTCGCTAAGTTCCCTATAGGCATTAAGATTATCTCCCACAATCTTATCTAAATTTGCTCCTAAGATTAAAGAAAATAATTTTGCCTTATCAAAAATTCTTCCTTTAATTTCCCTCGTCTGAAGATTAACTAAAAAATAGAATCCAATAGAAATAATTAATACTCCTGCTGTCATCCAAAGAAGCAAATTGAAGGCTAACTTACTCTTACTATTTTTTTCCATAGGAATCTATAAATTCTTTATATATCCTTGCAATTATGCACGCTGTGGAATAGGAAGAAAAGGGAGAGCCTGTTTCTAAAAAGCTTAATCCCATACAACGCGAACAGTAAGAATAAAGGTTGCATCTTTTACAATCGGTTTTGCCAGCTTTAACTGCTTCTCGCAATCTATTTAGAACGTAAGAATTACTCCAAACATCTTTAAAATTATCCCTCGTAGCGTCTCCTACCTTCAGAGGAAATTGAATGCAAGGGTATATATACCCATCGGCAGAGATAGCTCCGAAATTGAACCCAGCATCACAAGGCTGAGTAGTATTAAACTCTTCTATTTTCTCAAACTCCTCCCAATAGAATTCTTTTAACTGCTCTTCTGTCAATCTATGGGAGAAAACCTCTTTGCTACCATCATCCTTAGGAGAAATTATAGGGTCAATTATATAATGGACACCTAATTGCCTTGCAAATTGTATAATCCTCTTATACTCTTTAAAATTGTCTCTCATCAATGTACATTTTATATGGACGTTTAATCCTTCACTCTTTAAGCTTTTTATCGCCTGGACGGTCTTGTTAAATGACCCTTTAACCTGAGTTATCCTGTCGTGAATATAAGAAGATACCCCATAAAGACTTACTCCGATCTCGCTGGGGAAAATGTTCTTTAGCTCTTTTATTAAAGATTTATTAATAAGAGTAGCGTTAGTTATTATTTTTATATCAAACCCCAACTGTTTCAGAAAACAAAGAATATCAACAATATCTCTCCTAACAAATATTTCTCCTCCCGTCAGAGTAAGAAAAAGTGTGCCAGCCTCTCTTAAACTGTAAGCCACTTTTTTTATTTTATCCAGGCTTAAAGAGACATTATCCTTCACGTTATAACAGTGAATACAGTTTAGATTACACCGGCGGGTGAGTTCCCAAACCACACTTATAGGTATGCATTTTTTCTTTACAATAGTCTCTGTGGCTTCCCAAACATCCCTCATAAAAACAAGTAATTATTTAAAAATTACAAGCTTCTTATCTTTTAGTGTTACTATAAAATCCTGAATATCCCGCCTTGCACAAGAAACATCCACCTCATACTCTTTGGAAATTAAGGTGACTACCTCATCTATACTCTTAGGTGTAGTAAGACATTCCCAAATGTCCGTACCACTTTCTGCAAGAATGTGCATCTTTCTTTCCTCAGGATTGACCACTATTATCTTATCCTCTATTCTTTGCCAAGAAACTTTGGGGCTAAGAGATATTCTCACTTTAGACAAATCCATTTATCACCTCGCAGTTAGATAAAATGTTAACTCTTACAGGAGAAAATTTATACACTAAATCTCTTGAAAAATCTATAACGTTCTCAACATATTCTTTATCTTTTAGGAAAAAGAAAACGTTCCTTAAAAACATTGCGAGTGCGTTGATTCCCTTCTCTCTTCTATAGCCATCTATACTTCTATCAAGAAAGAACATCTTATTCAATGGCGCAAAAGAATACCTTATTTCTCTTTGCAATTCTCCCCCAAAAGGAGTAGAAAATAAGAAAAAACTATTTTCTAACCTTCTTACTATTACCAGTTCATCACTTAATATAAGGGCACTCTTTACTTTCTTTGCCATCGTTGTTTTGCCACTTGAAGAAGGGCCAATAAACAAATATCCTTTATAATCCTTTACTACTCCTAAAGAATGTACTAAGATACCTTTGTTTAAAATAAGAATTAAGGAATAAAAGACCCTTAAGAAAGTATCAAATATTGTCTCATGGTAATCCATCGTTACTTCGACAACATTTCTTCTTTTATCAAATACCCCTTCGAATCCTTCTCCCTCTAGGTAAAAAAGATTATGCTTGTTCTCTAAAGAAATCTCTTCTTTAGAATAAGAGAATTCTTTATGGGAAATAAAAATTTTTGTGTTGATCTCCAATGGCCTCTCAGCTAAAAAGTTTTTATACTTCTTCTTAAGTGAGGAAATAAAAGAACTGTTATTGTCTTCGACCAGCAAAGAAATTTCTCCTATTCTTAGATTAACTATATATGTCGGCATAATATAATTAATTCTTCTTAATTCTATTTTTTAAGATAATAGCCAAAATACTCTAAAACAAAGTTATAAACTGATGAAAAATATTACACCATAACAAGCACTATAGCCATTCTTAGAATATACCCTATAATACCCAGAAAGCGTCTCAAATAAGAAGAAAAACCTGGCTCTTTAGATAAAGGAATATACTCTTTTTTTAAAAACAATATCTTTCTTAATAAATTAAACTTATCCTTCATCCCCTTTGCAAGAAAAAGAAACAACATCCACCCACATACATAATCTCTTTTGTTAGCAACAAGGAGGTTTAAGCTTTTCTCTTCTACAAAATTCAAAGCAACATATTTCCTATTTATACAATGCGGCAAGGAAACTAAATTATTCTTTGTAAGATATTCTATCACAAAATAAAAGGGTTTTTTAAGATTAAAATTCTCTGCCCTCTCTTCTAAAACTTTCCATTCAAAATCACTTCCCTTTGATTCTATAAGTTTGGCCACATCCATAAACCACATAAGCTTAGAAAAGGAATGCTCCTGAAGATGTTGGCAGCACCCTAGAATAAAGTCGTAAACGTCAAACACCCGTATATTGGATAAACTGTTTTCTAAAGGAAGACTTCTTCTTTGAATCTCTACATCTTTAATTGTAAAACCGCAAGGCCAATTATCCACCCTCCAGAATCCCGGCCTATTCAGATGCAAATCAATGTAGCAACCATTCTTATAAAAGAAGAAAGGATACCTATCAAAATAACTATACCCCATGCTTAAGACAACATTCTTAAATTTCTCCAAATCCTCGTCAAAAATCACCATATCAACATCTGCCATAACCCTTATTCCTAAATCGCAATAAAGATACTTTGAAAAGTACGCCCCTCGGTTAATAAAACAAATAATTCCCTCTTCGTTCAGAGACTTAAAAATACTCTCTAACTCTTTATATATAATAGTATTTCTTCCTAAATTAGTAAGATAAAATTCTTCCAACCTTATCAAGACATTCTCTGGGAAATAGTTTTTTACACTGTCGTTTCTTAATCTAGAGAATATAAAACCAGCTACCCCCTCCCGAAATGCTCCTTCTAAAAAAATATCCCACTCTACTGACGATGTTCCTATATCTTTTAATTTAGAATATTGGAAATCTCGACGGAGAATGTCTAAAATTAGAGAATAACCATTCATCTTCTTCTACCTAAAGATGGTATCTTCAGTTCTTTTCTGTATTTACTTATTGTCCGTCTGGATATATAAATACCGTAATCCTTCTGTAACTTCTCCTTTATTCTTTGATCGTTATCAAACTTCTCCTTATCAATAATTTCTTTAAGAATCGATATTCTTACTTCTTTAAGGTTTGGAAAGAAGAATCTTAAAGGGAACTCTTCTCCCCAAGGAGCAAGAACACTTTTATACCTTATGACTCTGCTTACAAGGCTTAAAGAAATACCCAATTCTTTTGCTGACTCTTTCTGAGTTAAAGGAATAAGCTTAGAGGATTCACCTGTACTAAGAAATGCTCTCTGTTTTCTAATAATATAAGAGAGAATTCTAAAAACCGTCGTTTTTCTAAAATTTATTAAAGTGAGTTTTTCTATTAACAAACTCAATCTTTTTAACTCTTCTTTAGAAAAGAAATCAGCCTTCTTTAACTGTTTGAGTCTTTCGTAGTCTATTTTGTATAATCCTCTGGCTAAATTTAGATCCAAAAACTCAACAACAATCCTTCCCTTAACCTTACGCAGAGAAGCTATTAACCAATATGATACCTTCTGAGCAGCAGAGGTAGATTCTCTCTTTAATCTTGACCTGATAAAAAATTCATCCATCATTTCAATTACTCTAAAAACTTTCTCTTCAGTTGTTTGGCATATCCTTGCTAATTCACTTATGGATAAGTCAAAATCATTGTACAGGAAATACCTTCTAAACTTATCCTCCCCTATATTTTTGATAATCTCTACTGTATCATTATAAACCAAAAGAAGCTCCTCTATATCGGGAACACTCTTATCTTTTACAGCGCCTTCAATAAACTTGTATATATTAGCCTTGGCTTCTACATGAGGATAACGATGATACCTAATAACTCGAGAAGAAAAATTTTTCAGAGGATAAGACAGTTTCTTAAACAACTCGTCTCTCTCTACTCCTTTTATAAATTCAGCAAATTCTTCTTCGGTAATTTCTATAAACTTAGAAAGCTTAACCTGAAGAAAGGGTTTAACCTTCTGGCTAACATCTAAAATTGCATTATCCTTGCTTAAGGACATATCTGTATATTTTTCTTATATTTCTTAAAACACAATAAAAAGGCGAAATAAAAAAAGTGACCCACAAAATAAAAAATCCTATAATACTGTATATTTTTCTATCTATTCTTATAATTTTCTTATTCCTTCTTACGGCAATTACCTTCCCTAAAAGATTCCTCTTTCTCAATATAGGGTCTAATCCAAAGAAAGTATCCGCTTTTGTCTGGAAAGAATTATTGTTCTTCTTAAAAAGCCGATGGCAAAAGAATATGCCATTATCTTCCGCAAGGACTACATCTCCTAAAGAAAGACTATTAATATCTGTCGGCTCCACCATTACTATATCACCATCTTTGATAAATGGCCACATTGAGTTACCTCTAACTTTAAACATTTTAAATTCTTCCTGTAGCCTAAAACAATCACTTCTTCTCATTTAAGATGTTATTCACTATTCTTATATTATTTCTAATCCCTTTATCAAAAGGCTTAAGCCTCAAAGCCTTGTTGTAATACAACAGTGCCTTTCTATAATCTTTTTTACTAAAATAAATATTCCCTATATTCTGCAGAATTCCTGGATTATTTCTATCTAAGGCCGATGCTCTCTTAAGATAAATAAGAGCTTTGTTAAAATCCCCTTTCTTTATATAGACAAAAGCTAATTGATTAAGACAATTCGTATTATTGGGATTGAGTTTTAGCCCCTTAAGGTAACAATCTATAGCATTATTATACTGTCCCTTTTTCTCTAATACCAAACCTAAGTTACAATAAGCCTCCTCATTATTAGGGGATAAAACCGTGGATCTTCTGAATAAAGTTAATGCTTTATTAAGCTTACCTTCTCTTAATTTTATTACTCCTAGATTATTATAAATGTCTCCATAAAGAGGGTAAATATCTAAAATACCCTTGTACTCCTCTTCAGCATCCCTAAACTTACCTTCTTTAGCAAAAAGAGTGGCAAGGTTATAATGAGCTTTCAAATAACGGCGATTTATTTCTATAGCCTTCTGATAAGACTTCTCTGCATTATTTAAATCACCTTCTTCCTCATAAGTCTTCCCCATATTATTATAAAGTCGTGAGGTATCTTCAAATCTTAAATTATACATTAGAAACTCTTTTTCTTTATTCCATTGGACTTTGTTATAATAAACAGTCAAGAGGCCAAAAGTTAATACTATGGGTATAAATGCCTTAGAGAGAATACGACTCATTTTTTCTCTTAAATATAAAATTATAAACATAAATAACCCTATCTGGGGAAAATATAAGAAATGTTCACTTGCCAAATATTTATCGTCTACAATCAAAGGAAAGACTTGAGAAGTTGGTAAAAGTCCCAGAAAAAACCAGAATACTCCTAAAGAATGAAGGGGTTTTGTCTTCCTAAAATGTAAGCCGTTATATAATAAAAAGATAGCCAAAATAATACCTGCTGTACTTTTAAGAATGAAAAAATTATCACTAGAAGAAATCAGCCTTTCAAAATGAAGCCCAAGAGGTAAAAATATAATTTTTATATACTCAAAAATCATAGCAAAAAACACAAGTATTCTCTCTCCTAGCTTGCAAAAGATCCAACCACTCTCTATCTGCCATACCCTAAATACATGTGCCCTAATTATAAAATAAATAAATGTTAAGAGGAAATAAGGCAGCAGTCTCATAAAATGATCTTTAATATTCTTTCCCTCTAAATAATCATACGTTACAAATATAAAAGGAAGCATAATGCTAGATTCTTTTGAAAACAACGCCATAAAGAAAAATAAATAAGAGACAGGAAATTTGTCCTTTATGTAAAAAACAAAAGATAAAAGACAAAACAAAACTAATAACAGATTTGGCCTGTTGGAGATATAAGAAACAGTGCTTGAGTTTACAGGATGGACGGCAAAAATAATACTTATCCAAAATGCACACCAAAAGTCTTTTAATAACATTCTCATAAGGAAAAACACCATCAACACATTCAAAAGGTGAAGAATTAAGTTGGTCATATGAAAACCAAAAGGAGTGTCTTTATAAAAGAAATGGTCTAAAGCAAATGAAACACTAACAAGGGGACGATAATAATCTGACTGGCCTATTCTTGGGCTTTTGCTTCCTAAACTAAAGAAAGGAGAAGAGAAAAACTCTGGTATGTATTTGAGGCTGTGGGTATATTTATTATCTAATATCGATATCTTGTCATCCCATATAAATTCACCATTTAGTGCATTAAAATATATAGATATACACAAAAGAACTAATATGCCTACTATGCCTATTTTACCAAACATTACTTATCTTATTATCTTCAAGGAGAATTATACTTTAGGGGGAATAAAAAGTAAAGACTAAAGGAAAATAGGCATTTTGCTTATAATAAAAGGTGTGTTGTGTTTTCATTCGTTATTTATGTAAACTTTTATATCAGCTTTTTCTTTTAAATCTTTAAGCCACTGTTTAAACCCTTGGTATTTCTTAATATTTTTAACTCTGTCAAAATAGTATTGTTTCCTTTTTGCAAAATCCTCATCCTTGGCTTTTCTCACTTTAAGAATCTTAAATACGGCATATCCTTTGTATATAGGAGAAGGGGGATAGAAGCTTCCGGCCGTATAATCTAACATCTTATAAGCATCAGCTCTCTTAAACTTCCAGATATTAATCAAAAAATCTAACGAAACAAAGCCTGGTCTTTTAAATAAATCAGGCTGTTTTCTTTTCTTATCATCCCAAGGGTTTTCTTCTCTTTTAATTTTCTTATAGAACTCTTTTGCTTTATTAAAGCTGGAGAATCTCAATATATTATCTTTTACCTTAAACTTATTAAAAAACCGACTGTAGGCTCTATGAAAATCTTTACTTCTTCTGAGAAACTTATTATATACTTCCCAATCTATGGGAGCCTCCTCTTTTGCATGTATTTTTTTCCTGAGCTTATCTACGATAACTAGTTTAGAAAAGACTTTGTTAAAAGTCTCTACGTCCATGCCAAAATTATCTTTTAGGTAGGAGTTTAACTTCTCCTTGTCTCTGCGCCAGTTAAACCTTATATCATTCAAGAAAAAAAATTCACTTAAAGCCCTCTTTAATTCTTTATCGTCAATAGTTATATCTCGTCTGTTTGCTTCGTAGGATAACACCAAATCTTCCCACACAAGATGACTTACTCTATCGTTAGAGAGAGGCTCCTTAAGCTTCTTATAAAACTCTTCTGCTTCTTTTAAGTCATCAAACTGAACAAGTTCAACAGACAAAGTGTTATACTCATCCAGAAACTTTTGATAAGCCTCTTTTTCGCTTACCTCTGGATTTATACTTTCTATAACCTCGTTTCTTAATTTATTGAGCTTAACAAGATGTGCTATCTGATTTCTAAAGAGCTCTGGTGACTCTTTTAACCTCTCCTTAATCCATTTATCAAATGCATCTTTATTTTTCTTCCAATCAAAATCAACCTTCTCTTGCTTCATTATCTTGTCAATCTCCTTATCTACTTCTTCATCAGTAGCTTGAATACCCCGTCGGTAAGCTTCGTAAGAAAGAAGAAGCTCCTGCCAAGTTAGCTCCTCAAGCTGTTCTTTATCCTTAGGGACAGGTCTCCAAGAAGCATTGAAGGTAGCTACTACCCTTTTAGCAAAATAATAATTCCCTATCGGTACAGGGATACCAAAAAACTCACCGGCGTATGAATGCCCCTTTTCTTTAACTATCTCTGACAAAGAGCGAACATTGCTATCTAAAGGGGTATTGGCATAAGAAAGGTTAAAGAAAACAAAGAAAAAAAAGAAACTCACAGTTTTCTTAATACGGGTACGCATGAAATCTCCCTTTACCAGGTCTCAAACTGCTTTGCGGTGTATATCCCTCTTGAAATAGGGTCGAGAATCTGCTTTAAGAAATAATTAAGATTGGCAATAAATTTCTTAGGCACATAGACAATGTCCTGGGCCTCAAGAGGTATATCTTTAGCCTCTCCCTTATGTAAGATGCGCGATAAGTCTATACGCTCTGCGTGAGGGTTCCTAAGTCCTCCTCTAATTATAACTACGCTGTTTAATACAGCGTCTTTGGTAAATCCTCCTGCTAAAGCTATAGCCTCAAGCACACTCTTTCTTCCACTTAAATTATACACCCCCGGTGAAGCAACTTCTCCAAGAACAATAATACGTTCTCCCCCCATACTCTTTAATGAAATGGATACATCAGGATAACGAATAAACTGCTTAAGTTTCTCAGTAATTACTTTATCTAATTGAGATATGGTAAGACCTTCGGCTCGGACTTCATCGATAAGTGGAAAAGATATCATCCCATCTGGTCTTACAATCACCTCTTGGTCTAAATCTGGATTTTCCCATACTGTTATACTTAAAACATCCCCCACCCCAATAGTATATTCACCAGGAGAAGATTTCAAGACAGTCGGCTCTTTTTGGACATCTTCCTTTTTTAATACAGTTTCTGTTTTCGTCTCTTCTTTGGGAAACTTCCCCAAAATATCCAATGCCTTCTTGTACTCTTCCTCTGCTTCTTTATAAAGACCATGTTCGTAGTAAATCTGGCCCAAGCGATAATGCTCCTTTGCCCTTTCCTTTAATAGCCCCTGAGAAGAAACAACAGAAATCCCCCAAAAACTCACTAAGGTCACAAACAAACTTTTAAGAATGATCCTTCTCATCCCAATCCATAACAATCATTGAGAGGGTTCTAAAATAACTTCTACTTTTTTCTTAAGTTCGTTAGCCTTTTCCTTAACTTCTGCTCCTTTTGTATTCCCAACAAGCGGTTCTTTAATCTGTGGAGAAATCCCATATTCTTCTGGCTTAAACTTATCCTCCGGTAATCTCTCAGAAACATCACCTTTGCTCACTATCCCTGTAACTTCGCTTAAATGTTCTTGAAGTCTTTTATTGAGTTTAGTAACCTCTGATAACTTATCAATAAGTAGTCTCTGATTCTCTTTGGATTGCTGAATAATATTTTCTAAATTGGAAACCTTAAGTTTCAAATAAGCCAGCTCGTCCTGCAAATTGTTTATTCTTCTGTTTTTTTCTTTAATCTCGTCGTCTCTTGCTGACAATATTTTGGCTATTTCTTTTAACTGATCCCGTAGATCATTGTATAAAGTATTTATCCTGCTTAATCTTTCCCTCTGAAGAGCTATTTTACCCTGTAATATTTCTATTTTGTCGTTATACTCCTTAGGTGGATTAGAAAGCTGTAATTTTAGCTTCTTAATCTCGGCATTTTTATCATTAACTTGCTTGGATAGCTCGATGAGTTTCTCTCTGAGATTTCTATTCAACGTCTTTAAGCTTTCTTCACTGTTTTTTAGGTTGTTAATTTCACTTTCCAAAGAAGCACGAACTGTATCTATTTTTTTCAATTTATCCTTTAGCTCTGTTATATCTCTATTCTTTCTATCCAGTTCTTCTTCAAGACTTCTAATTTTTTTCTTAAGTAAAATATTGCCTTCCTTGCTTGGGCTTCTTTTTTTTAGACGCTTAAGAGCAATCTCTAAGTTCTCTTTATCAGAAAGAAGCTCGCTATAACGTTCCTTAAAATCAAGCAACTGTTTCTTCAAAGCAGAAATCTCTTTTTCTTTCTTATCCAATATCTTTTTTAAAGATAAATCCTTAGGAGAAACTGCCACTTTCTTGCTTTGGGTTAACAATTTGGATATTTGTTTTTTGTGTTTTTCAACCTCTTTGATAAGACGTATTATTTCCTTGTTACTGCTTTGCAATCTTTCTCTTAGAGACATATTTTCTTTCTCTAAATCGCCTTTTTCTTTGTTAAGCAAGGCAATATTCTGATTTAACCTTGCTATCTCTTGCTGTGCTAAAGAAAGGGCCTTTTTTATCCTTGCAGGATAGAGAAGCTCTGCCAGTTTTTTTCTTAACGTGCTAATTTCTTCCTCTTTTTTATTTAACTTAACTTGCAACTCACTTAAGTTATCCTCTCTTTCCTTAAGCTTACTTTTCAACGTAAGATTATCCTTAATACTATTATCTAATGCTATGTTAACCTTAAGAAAGTTGTAGCCCAACGCTAAAACAATAATAGTCATCCCTATTAAGATTAAGAGAGTGAGTCGGTTCATTTAACTCTAAAGGCTTCTAACTATATAAATTTTTGTGTTCTTACTTAAATCTATCTCTTTGCTCTTATCTAATTTCCTTCCTTCATAATCATACACTACTCTTATATAAGGACAGGAAGGCATCTGTCTATTTTGATTTATAACCTGGGCAATCTCTTTTGTATTAAGCTCAACAAATGTTCCTTTAGGGTAAAGACCTATTTTTTCCAGGAAAGCTTTTGTTATCCGCGGATTAAAAAGGTTTTTTTCTCTCAAAATAATTTTTATAGCTTCAAGAGGAGAATAGCTATTTCTGTAAGGACGCCTGTGGGTTAATGCTTCATATACATCAACAAGCCCTACTATCTGCGGAAATTCGTTAATTTCGTCTTTCTTAAGACCATGGGGATAACCAGAACCATCTGCACGCTCATGTTCCTGCTCAATAATTTCTAAGACTAAAGGCTCAAGACCTGCCTGGATAAACTTCATCTTCTCTACACCTATTAAGGGATGTTTTTTAATACGCTGCTTCTCTGAATCAGTAAGATTGCGCGGCTGGCTGAATAAATCACCAAACTGTCTCATTCCTATATCATGCAAAAACGCCCCCACCCCCAGAGTAACAAGTTGGGAATCATTATAACCAAGGGCTTCTCCTACTTCAATGGCAAGGATGCAAACATTCACCAAGTTTAAAGGCATAAAATCCACCTCATAGGGCAGACGACCAAACACATATTCAAAAAACACCTGATTAGTATTTTTTGAGAAAGCTACTAACGTCTTCACAAACTTACGGATTTCGTTAATACTAGAAGCGGTAACATCGGAGTTAAATATTTTTTCTGCTAAAAGAACGGAATGCTTATAAAGTTCTTCTGCTTCCTTTTCCTCTTGCGAAGAAACTCTTGGTATCTTATCTTGAGAAATGGCTTCTTCTGACTTATCTTTATTGAGGGGGTTTCTATCTTTCTCCAGAGAAGAAAAGTCTATGCCACGTGTTTCTTTCTTCTTCTTATATTTACCCTTCTCTTCCCCAAAGATATCAGAGAAATTAATCATACAGGGTTTACATTATCTTTTTCTTCGGGAGTACTAGTCTCTCCTAAATCCTCTCCCACATGAATAACTGTATCTTTATCTACTACATTTTTCTTCGCGATAAAAGCACTAAGAAGTGACAAGTCACATATATTATTTATTGCCCGCGGCATACCTTTAGAGAGAAAGAATATTTCTCGGAAAGCATCATCGGTAAAAATCATCCGCGTTGAGCCAGCCGTTTTTAAACGAAATTCAATATACTCTCTTGTCTCTTCAAAACTCAAAGATGACAATTTGTAACGAATAGACAATCTTTGCCTTAGCTGAGGAACTTTTGTTACCCGTTCTTCAAGCTGCGGTTGTCCTAATAAAATAAGAGTAAAAAGAACGGCATCTTCTCTCTGGATATTCAAAAGAAGACGAATCTCCTCAAGGAGATCATCCTCTTGGATGCTTTGAGCTTCATCTATGATGAGTACTACATACATATCCTTCTTGGCATACTCTTCTAATGATGACTGAATAGAGCGCAGATAATCCATCTTCGCAGGTGTCGTTTCTAAATCAAGCTTACCTCCCACCTGATAATGAACCTCTTTAATAAATTCTAATGGTTTAAGACGGGGATTAGTAATGAACACAAAGAGATATTTCTCTTCAGAAAATAGTTTCTTAAGGGCTCTGCTTAAGAATGTTTTCCCTGTACCATACTCTCCTGTTAAAAGCACCCCAAGCTTTCTCTGTCGTACTGCATAATTCATCCGCGCCAGCGCTTCTCTGTGCTTGCTAGAATAATAAAAAAAACTAACATCATTAATGTTCTCAAAAGGCATTCGATTTAGACCCCAATATTCTGTATAAATAGTAACCTCCTTTAGTGTATCAATTGCTTAATCTTACTGGAAAAAGAATAATCCTTATGAGTGGCTCCCTCGGGAAAACTCATCACCCCCCTTAATGATTTTCCATCAGAGGATACTTCTGCTTTTATAAATACCACTTTACCTTCGCTTGACGTCTGCATTGTCTCTACAACCATATTCCCATTATCCTTTAAAGTAAGTGTATAATTAGTATAAGAAAATCCTTTCTTTAAGAGACTCTCTACGCCTATTTTTAAATCTTTAAAAATTAGATAATCAGATGTTTTCTCTCCTCCTTTTAACGGCATAACTTCTATCTGCCAGCGGGAGTTGTTCAGAAATGCTTTCTTATTCTTAATTAGTTCGATTCTCTTTCTGGTTTTTTTGTCCAGAGTAGGAGGGGTTTTTGGTAAAGTTTTTGTTTTCTCTTCACTCTTTATCCCTTGAGATATTTGGGACTTAGAGGAAGAGATGGCTTGATGTTCGTATCTTTTTTCTTCAGTCTGAGAAGCTGCTATCTTGTTTTTCCCCACTACTCCTGGGGGAACCCCTCCCGAAGAGGCTAAAGCATTTATTATAAAGTTATTCGTTATTAAGAAGACAAACAATAATAAAACAATTGCTCCTCTCATCGCTCCTCCTTCTTACTTAATTGGCTCTTTTGCGTCCCATGCTTGCCAGGTAAGAATATATCTTTTTGCCCAATCCACGTCCTTATCATTACTCTTTGCTAATCTTAAAAACTTGCGAAAATGTTCTATTGCTTTATGACGATTAACAAGGTGCTCTGCATATATATAACCTAAATTAAAATGAGCATAAGCATCATCAGGATTTAGTTCCAATGCTTTCTCAAATTCTACAATTGCCCGACGGTACTCTTTCTTCTCTGTATAAAAAACACCCAAGTTGTAATGCATAAGGGCGGTTTCTCTAATGAGCATTTTATTTTCCCGTGCAATCTCTGCGAATTTCTTCGGCACCTCCTTTAGTTTCTTCTCCAACTTTCTGTTGGTAGACAGAGCCTGGCGGTAATTCTTCTCGACATCTCTTAACTGCCTACGATAGGCCTCTGCTGCGGCTTTGGCTTCTATTTTTTCTCCTTCTATATTATGAATTTTCTCGTTTAGACTTAAAATCTCTTTCTTAAGCCTTGCAATTTCCTCCTCGCTTTTCTTTAATTTACGCTTAGTTACATCCACTATTTTATATTCTATCTCCATATTTTCAATATGTTTTTTAAGAGCCTCAATCTGCTCATCTTTGCTTAAGATATCCTCGTTAAGCTGCTTTATCTGACTTTCCAGCAGTTCAACCTTTTCTTTAAGCTTTTCCTTGTCCTGTTTTAGCTTCTCGTTGTAATCACTCAGTCTTTTGACATTCATCTGGGCTTCTAAAAGCCTATTTTTAACTGTAAGGAGGTTTTTAACCTGAGCAAGTATATTATCTCTATCTTTTAAGAGAGCTTCGTAATCCTTTTTTAACTTTTCATATTTATATCTTAGAACACCTTCATCTTCTTTCTTTTCTTCACCTTGAGGAAATATAAAAATAGGAGGGAACAGCAAAAAAAACAGTAAAAACAAAGCTACTATATGAAACTTCAATAGAAAACTATTATTTTTCTCTCTTGTGTCTTTCATTGCATTGGCTTAAAGTTTACGGGGCCGCTGTTACTTTCTTTAAGCGTACTATAATCTCGGTAGGGTTTATAATGATATTTAAACTCTTCTTTAGCTAAAGGCTCGTAACTTTTATCTTCTTTATCAAGTCTGTACCCAAAATCCCTTCTGTACCCTGTGGTTAACTCTTCACCACTTATAATGTGAGGGGTTACCATAACAAGAAACTCTGTCCTTTCTTTGGTCTTATCACTTGAACTGAATAAGTTACCTACTAAAGGAATTCTGCTCATAAAAGGTACCTCTTTACTATTCTTAGTCTCTGACTCCTGTTCTAACCCTCCAATAATAACTGTGGAACCATCCTTAACCATAACCGTCGTCTCGGCAGTAGAAGTATTTAGAATAGGAATCTTATTATTTGCCGCAGTAGTAAGGTAAGAAACTACCGAGCTTATCTCTGGCTTAACCCTTAAAGTAACAAACCCATCCTCATTAATAATGGGGGTTATAAAAAGCTGGATACCAACATCTACAAAAGTTACTTCCTCTGCTACAGTCGTAGTACTAGTAGTCTGCGTAGTAGTATTAGTAATATAGGCTTGTTTTTCTCCTATATGAATCCGCGCTTCCTGATTCTCTACTACCGCAATTTTAGGAGTTGCTACGACTCTTGTTTCACCAGAATTAAGAAAATACTTTAAAAAAACATCAAAGTCGTTTTTCCCCACCACTCCTATATGAACTTTTTCTCCAACAATACCCTTTGTACCTGAAGAATAATCGGTGGTAGTACCACTGAAAGGGTAAGAACCTACATAGCCTACATCATCTAAAACTTCACTACGGGAACGCCAAGCAGTTGTGCTAGAAGAAACGGAACTAAAAGGATAAGAACCCAAATAGGTAAGCCCATAACGTCTTCCTAAATCAAAAAGCCCTTCCCACTCTACGCCTTTGTTTAAGGTATTGCTTAACTTAACCTTAACCACTCTTACGTCAAGCAACACCTGTCTTGTCTTGCGGTCTAAGCGGCTAATCAACTTGGCAATATCACCTATCCTTTCGGGAAGGGTCTGAACAATCACCTGGTTGGAACGTTCATCCGCTCTTATTGTCCCTACCTTCTTGATATCAAGCTGGTTCTTAAGCTGGTCGGCGATATCTTTTGCATTGGCGTATTTTAGGTCAAACACTTTCAATACAGTTGTTTTCTTTTCTAAAGAATTTATTACTTCGCCTATCTCCTTTATCTTTTGAGGTGTGTCCATAACTAAAATATTCCCCGATTCTGCATCAAAAATAATCTTTCCAATATCGCTTTTTAATTTATCACATAAATTAAATACCTGCTCAGGAATGGCATACTTAAGATGGAATATCTTAACCTTACGTATATCAGAGAAGTTCTTCCCATAGAGGGCTTTATACTCTTCTTCTGTCATCACATTATAAATATTTCCTTTCTTATCATAGGCAAGGCCGTTGGAACGCAGCATTATGTCAAAAACATCTCGTAGAGTAGCATTCTCTACATTTAAGGTAACTCTTCCTTTTACTTTATTGGTAGGAATAATATTAAGACCTGTTTTCTGCGCAATAAACTTTAAAGCATCAATAATATCTATATTCTTAAAATCCAATGATATCTTCTTATCCAGAATACCATAAGTAGAGTTCCCTTTCCTATCGAGATAAGCAAACTCCTGGGAAAAAGCTGGGAAAATCACTCCTATAAAAAACACAGCCTCAAAGAATACAATCAGCGTATTTCTATATTTCATTTCCTTCCTTCTATTGCCTGTTGAAGAAGTAAATATTTCCTTGCTTTGTCAGCATAAACATCTGTGGGAGCCAAACTTAAATAGGTTTTGAAATGTTCTATCGCCTTACTCTTGTCATCCAAATATTCTGAATAGATAACTCCTAAGTTGTAATGAGCGTCGGCGTCCTGAGGATTAATAGCAACTACTTTATTAAATTCTTCTACAGCTTTCTTATAATCTCCTTTTTTAGTGTAAAAAACTCCCAGATTATAATGGAAAAGGGTTTTTTCTTTCTTAAGCTGTTTCTTAAGCTGAGCAAGTTCTGCCATACTTGTAGGCAACTTTGCTACTCTCTCACTTAGGGATTTATTTTCACTCTTAAGCTGTTTATTCTCGTTGGTAAGTTCAATTATCGTCTTCTTTGCTACATCCAAGTCAGCCTGTGTCTTCTCATATTTATCCTTATAATGGTTCCTTTCTTTCTGTAGCACATCAATTAAGTTATTAGTCTTAGATATCGTATCTCTATATGTATCATTTTCTATCTCCAGTCTTTTTACCTGCTCTGTAAGAACCATCAATTGGGTAGAACAATTCATACTCTTTTCTTCTAACCTTCTCTTCTCATTCTCTAACGCGAGAAATCTGCTTTTAAGTTCTATAATATCGCTGGGAAGACTCTCCTGGGCCTCTATTTTATTTTTGTATTCTTGAATCTGAGATTTAAGAAAATCTATTTCATCCATTAGGGATTTCCTCTCGTTTAATATCTTCTTAATCCTATTATTTATATCTTCTGCCAATTTCTTGTTTCTATCCTCCAGGCTTTTTATTGTGTCGGTAGCCTTTAATAATTTAAACCGTAAATTCTTATTTTCTTCCTCAAGAAGAGACTTCTCCTTTGCGACCTCTTTCATGTCGCGCTTAAGTTTCTTTTTCTCCGCATTTAAGAAAACGTTCTCTTCTTCTAGTCTTTTATATCTCTTTCTAAAGTCACTGTATTCATTCTTAAGATTGCGGTAGACCTCTTCCAACTTTGTTATATCCTTTTTGAAAGAAAAAAACATTCCATAGATATATACCCCCAAGAGGGTTATCCCTACCCCTAGAATAAAAGTAAGAAATACTGTAATTTTACTCTTCATAGCTACCTAAAGGTTTTTATTTTCATTTCCCCCGTATCTTCATAAGAAGCCTCCCCATGAGGCTCCTCATTTTTCTTAATATCTTCTGCCATATAATTTTTGGACGACTTAAGCATGGTTTGCCCCACTCTCTTTAAGTTGCTAGCAACAAGAACATCCCCTCCTATTATAGTGGGTGTAATCAAAATAAGTAATTCTGTACGGGAAGTAGAAGGTTCTTTTGAGGTAAAAAGCTTACCCAATAGGGGAATATTACTTAAAAGAGGGATTCTTGTTTCAGTATTGCTGCGTTCAATCTTTCTTAAACCTCCAATAACAATAGTAGTACCGTTCTTGGTCATTACTGTAGTCTCTGCTAATGAGGTATCTATAATGGGAATCTTATTATTTGTGGGAGTAACCAATACACTTACAACATTACTTACTTCTGCCTTTACCTTAAGGGTAATATATCCTTCCTCGTTTATTGTAGGAGTTACATACAGCTGGGTTCCTACATCAACAAAAGTAACTTCTTCAGAAACAGTGCTAGTAGTTTGACCTGTGGTAGTGGTGGTGGTGACATAAGCCTGTTTTTCTCCTACATGTACACGCGCTTCCTGATTGTTGGTAACCACTATCTTTGGTGTTGAGATTACCTTGGTCTCTCCAACTTCCTGAAAATATTTAATCAAAATGTCAAAATCATTCTTCCCTACTAATCCTATGTGCATCTCCTCTGCCCCTACCTTAGGAGAACTGGCAGAATAATTAGAAGTTGTGCCACTAAAAGGGTAAGAGCCTACATTGCCTACATCTTCAAACACCTGTTTTCTTGAACGCCAGGCATCGGTTGTAGCCTGAACCGCACTAAAAGGATAGGAACCAAGATAGGTAAGTCCGTGTTTCCTTGCTATATCAAAAAGACCCTCCCACTCTACACTCTGAGTAGTAGTTGTGCTGAGCTTAACTTTTACTATTTTTGTATCCAGAAGAATCTCCTTTGTCCTTCTATCCAATTTCTTAATCAACTCCTCTATCTGTTTCATGCGCTTAGGAAACGTCTGAACAATCACCTGATTGGAACGCTCATCCGCCCTTATTGTTCCTGCCTTCTTTATATCCAGCTGATTTTTTAACTGTTCAGCAATATCTTTGGCACTTGCATAATTTATATTAAATACCTTCACTGTGTTTTCCTTTTCAAACTTTTCAATAGCTTTACTAATCTCTTCTATCTTCTCAGGAGAATCCATTAGCACAACTGTTCCTGACTCAGGATTAACAACTACTCTACCTACTTCACTTTTTAGAGTATCGCATAAATTAAAAACTTGCTCAGGTATAGCATACTTAAGATGAAATACTTTTACCTGACGGATATCAGAGAAGTTTTTTCCATAAAGAGCCTTATATTCCTCTTCCGTCATTACATTGTAAATATCTCCCTTTCTATCATAGGCAAGGCCGTTGGACCGTAGCATTATATCAAAAACATCTTTTAGGGGGGCGTCTTTAACCACTAGGCTTACCCTGCCGTTTACTTTCTTAGAAGCAACAATATTGATATCTGCCTTCATAGCTAAAAATTTAAGTGCATCCACTACATCAATATTGCGTAAGTCCAGAGATATTGTCCCCTCCAAATCTCTACCCCATACATTGAAACATGCACAGCTGTAAAGAAAAACGGCAAAGAACATCACGAACAAAAAATTTATTTTTCTCATTTCAATTCTATATCTTCTCCCTTAAAACTTAAAATTACTTTATCTTTTAATATTTTTTTGACTCTAACCTCGTTAATATTATCGCCTTCTTTTACAAATAGAGTCTTTTTAGCACGTGTGTCTTCAATCATTGCATCGGGATTATCCGACCAAGCAATACCTACTAACTTAAGATGCTTTGTTTTCTCTATAATCTCTTTGGTGTCTATCTTCTGGGGAATAAGCTTTTCTTCCTTTTTTGCCACGACAATATTAAAAATATCTCTTTTCTTCGCTTCATTAACATAATAGGTAATATTCTTTAGTAAAGAAACTTCCTTCTTAGGGCTAAAAACAACTTTCCTCTGTAACTTAAATGAACTCTCTAACTCCTTGTTAAGTCTGCTGGCTGATGTTATTATGTCAAAACTTACATAAAAAATCATACATAGAAGAATGATTAATAACAACTTATTAAATGAAGTAATACTGAAATCTCTAAAAGAAATGCCCTTTAAAAAATTCCGCCTAAAAAAAGAAAAGCGCCCCCTCAAAACAGAAAAAGATAGTACCCCCCTAAGCCTGCCACTTGAAGAAGAGTTCGAATTATCTTTATCTTCCTCAATAAGTTTCAATAATTCTCGTTCTGGAGTTGAGGAATTGGATTGAGCCATCCTGACTTAACCTCTCTTTTTATAATTTCTCTTATCAACCTTGCATCTACCACTAACTTTTTTTTCATAATAAGTTCTTTAAGAGCTGAGTGGCAAAGCATAGTGATTCTTCTAGGGTATCCTTTAGTATAATTATAAACCTCCTCAACTGCTTCATCCAAGAAAAGATGTATATTATGGGTATAACCAGCTTTTCTTATTCTAAACTCAATCATCTCCCGTGTTTCTTCCTTACTTAAAGGGTTAAGGGTGTATTTAAAACTTATGCGGTCAAGAAAATTAGGAATACTAAGAATCTTAGCATGTAATTCCAATTGCCCAAGAAGTACTAACTGAAATAATTTAAACTCATTTGTTTCATAGTTAAGAAGTACTCTCATCATCTCTAATGATACATTATTTAGCTTCTGGGCCTCGTCAACAATTAACACCACTGTTTTTCTCTCTATGGCCCCTTTTTGAAACAGAAATTTTTCTAAAGTCTCTTTCAGTATCATTAAGTTTGCATCTTGAGGGTAAGGAATGTTATAATTTCTTGCCAGATACTCCAGAAAACTGCGCTCATCTTCGAAAGAAGGGTCCAAGACAATATGAAATATGAAGTCTTCTCTATTACTTAACTCCTGAATCAACTTGCGGGAAAGAGTGGTCTTGCCCGTTCCTACATCACCAAGTATAACACTTAAACCTCTTTTAAGGCGCAGTTCAATAATTGTATTGAACAAAGCAACTTGATGGTCCTTTGCCAGATAAAAGAATGTGGGGTCAGGGCTTGTAGAAAAAGGCTCCTTCTCAAATCCTAAAACTTTATAATAACTCATCTATCCACCTATCCTCTCTCGCCACAAAAACTTTTAACAACTAAAATTCTTTCTTAAGCTTCTTAAGAATCAACCTTAGAGGATATCCCTCATCCTTAAAACGTAATATCCTAGCAAGCTTTTTCTTTACTTCGCTCTCCCGGTAAAGGCGCGTATTGCCTTTTCTTTTAACAACAGAGAAAAACCCCAGGTTTGTGTAGTGATTTACGGTGGGATAAGGGATGTTGAACTTTAGAGCAATCTCTTTTGCAGATATAAGTTTGCTATTTGCATTTGTCATACAAACTACCCCTTTCTAAAATATCTTATTAAACTATCTACAGTAATTACTTTAACTACAACATATAGTGTATATTTACACCTTATTATAAACTTTAACTTTTGTCAAGGGTTTTGCTTTATTTTGGTAAATATAAATAAAATCATTTTTATCTTCTTATTATCATTATATATTAATAAAAACTAAGAAGGAAAAAGATTGCTAAAGACACGGATGTATAAAATTTACCCCCGACAGGTACGAGGTACCTTCAGCCACGGACGAGGCCACCTCTTTTTAAACCTGCCGGGGGCATATATGACTCACAAGGGGTAAAACTCCTCTCCTATTGGCATAAGTTTAAGTAGCTTAAATGGCGGAAAACGAAGGCCTATGCGCCACCACCCAGAAGCTTCCTGACGAGACCATACCACTCTTGCACGATGAGGAATAGGAGAATATTTTTTTGAAACCTGAATCTTTAACTCTACGTCTTCGCCGGGTGGAAGAGAACGTTTACTAATAATCCCCAATCCTCCTGCAGAAAAGTCCCAGCTTTTTACTTTCTCAAAGGAATCAGTAAAAGGGTTTCTTACTTCGATAGCAAAGTTGCACGGCAATCGTTCAAAAATCCTCCTTTCATTAGCCATGGGCCCTCCTTTTTACTTATTATACCCTTCTTAACTCCTACGCGCAAAACAAAATACAAAAATAATACACTTTAATAATCAATTCTTACATCGGGTAATTCTTGTAGAAAAATTTTTTTAAATAAGCCTCTAGCTAATAGCTTGATATCATCTCTATTAAGAGAAAGGAGACATCTTGATGCTTTTACAATCTCATTCTCATCTTCTTTATGGAAATTAACCATACTTTTAGACAACCCTTTATTATAAGCTTCCCTGAGAATGCCATGAATAATTGTCCTTGCTGCATAATCACTTATACGCCCTGTAAAAATATGAGAACATAATCCAGCTAGTACCCAATAAGGAACTCTTGAGAAAACAATCTCTGACAGATATGCAGATACTTCCTTAAGCATAATATGAAAATTAGTAAGAGGCTCTTCAAAGCGATATCTATGTTCATCGTATACATGTACAGCCTCATGAATGGCTACTGCCTCAATGAGACGCCGAAAAATATCTTCCTCTTGCAGACCACAAAAATCTATTTCCACGAGAGAATCCAGGAAAGGCCTGCTTTCAAAAAAATACTTCTTTGCTCCGTGAAGATACTTCTCTATCTTCTCTGATTCTTCCCTTAACTTACTACTAAATACGAAAGCGTATTCATTAAACTTCACATGCATACCAACATCTCCTGATAAAACACCATCAATATCAGAAAGAATCCATACTTTAATATTTCTTCTTCCTACAGAAACAACTCTTTTTTCTGAAACCCTATAAGATTTTCCGTAAAGGTAGGTATAACGGTCGTGTTTTAACTGGAGAAGAATATAAAACCCATTTTTTAAAGTATAATTGTCAAAATACTCTTTTTTAGAATAGAATTCTTTTGCCATATTAAAAATATATCTGTTGCCCATAAGCTCCTCTTGGGAATACAGCTGGGCTTTTAAAATAATTTTTAATCCGGATTGCAAAAGAGGATAAAACTTCTCTTTAAATCCGGTATCTACCAAATCGAGAAGACTATAGATTTGAAAGATATGTCTATAAGCAAATTTTTCTGAGAGCTTATCATTGATCAACGTATGGACATAAAGCCTGTTAAGAAAACGTGGCAGACAGTAACGCAAAAATATGTATAATCTCTTACGTAGCGACTTAGAATATCTAAGAAGGGTTCCTTCAATAAGCAAAGCACTATCTTCAGAAGAAAAATATTTCTTTTCCTTCTCAATGGCATTGTTCAATATTTTAAAAAACTTCTTCCTGTATCTTTCTTCTAAGAGACGATGATAACATTTGTTGGTTAAAGCTCTCTCTTTGATGAAAGATAACATTTTCTCCTTATCAGTAGTAACACTTAAGAGATTTTCTCTATCACCATAAAAGGCACTTTCCAGAATGTCCCTAAGATAGATACAAAACAATTCCTCAACATAATCCTGTTCTCCCCACACTGAGATAGCACTGTAGGGACAAACTAGAGAAAAGATAAAAGAAAGGGAAATATTCTTTATAAATTCCCTTCTATATATATTAAACTTTCCCTCGCTTGAAATTAACTTTCTATCAATAAGCGAAGAACTTGCTTTATCTACCTGGACATAAAAATCCGTCTCAAAAGGAAAGTCGTTACTCTCTCTTAAATAGTAAGCAAGAATAAAGGGAAAACTATTAGCGAACTGTGCAAGCTTAAGCAACCCATAACTTCTTTGGGAACTTCTCAATAAGGAAGTATAGTTTAAAAAATACTCTATCCCCTTCTTATCAAGAATATCTTCAATTCCTTTGATACGGCGCCAATCCTTCTTGCTTACTCCTTTCTGGCGGAAGGTCGCTTTAAGCATATCTGTGTCAGATATAGAGGTTCCTTCAAACAAATTAATCTCAAATTCCACAACACAATTTGAGCCCTTATGTGCATTCAAGAAGAGCTCACCCAAAACATCAACTATTCTGTCCAATACACTTAGGCTAAGAGAAAAGTGTCCAAAGGAAGCCGAGAACGCCGCTTTCAACCTATCGAGAAACAAGTGGTAATCCTCTTCTTTACCAGAAATAACACTCCTGCAGTGGGATAAGTTGTAATCTTTACTCACATCCCAAAGAGGTGAAACAGCTATTACCATATCGCTTATCTCTTCAAAGATACATGTTTTAAGAAGGAATTTAAGTTCTCTAACTAAAAGATGATTATCGAAAGATGGCAGAGTCCACATTACATTATTTAAGTAGCGTTTCATCCTCTGCGCTAAAATAACGCCGTCTTTAAAAACCACTAATTGTTTTTTCTCTCCTAATCTTTTTATTTGTTCTGTAATATCGTAATACTCATTATTTACTGTGGGAATTTCCCTTTCCATCAAAACAAAGATATTGCACGCGCTTTTCAAGTTTTTTATAAAATTAGGAGCTAGCGAGAAATTGTAAACATAAGAAGAGGGGATAGAAGATGAAGCATTCTTTTTTAAATATTTTCTCTTATCACTTATTTTTATAACTTTCCCCTTTCTATCTTTCCTTTTTACAAAAGAAGCAAAATATATACTTTCATCAATAAACCTATCTAATCTTAATCCGAACTTATCTGCTATTGCTTCTGCCTCGTATCTCTCAGGCAACATTCCGAGGGGGAAAGGCATAATAAACCGTAGTCTGTTATTGATAAAATCCTTACCTTCAGGATGAGAAATTATAACTTTCGCGTATTGAGGAGAAAGAAAGGAACGAACCCGATGTATAACTTCCTCTTTGTTTACTAAGTTCGACCATACAGAATTAAAAAATACATAATTTACCCTTTGTGGTAGATCTATCTGTAAAATATTTTTGTTAATAATAATTAACTCGGGCGTTTCCTTGCTTCGGGATACCTTCATATATTCCTTTTTAAGTTTATCCACCATATCCTTAGATATTTCACAGGCAACAATAACAGAAGGCTTATAGGAAATAAGGTGCAAAATGAGCGCTCCCGTTCCTGAACCAACGTCTAAAACTACACTCCCTTCTTTTATTTCTGCTAAAGAGACGATTCTTCTAAGATTGTGATGCACACGTCTAGGTAAATTCTGAGGTAAGATAAGCTCTGATGTATAATCAAAAAACTTCTTTTGGATATTGTAATAATGATGTGGGTGATTAGCTGCAAAGGAAGGGGTGATTTTTATAAAATGAAGGGAAATTAGAAGATTTTCTATTAATGGGACTTTTTCTTGGGGGAAAAAGAGGGCAATATTTCTTCGCAAAGTTGCCAAATCTTGCGGTGGAGCCTCTGCCTTTATTGCAGAAAGCAAAGCCTCAAGCACATCTTGAGGTAAAAACTCTCTTATAGTCTCTATTGCGAGACGATAACGCAAAAGAGGCATCTTTGTAGAAACAGGAAATTTAAAAAGACTCTTATAAAACTTTACAACCGCCAATCTAACATTTCTCTCGTTCAGAGGTATTTTCCCCCTAAATCCTTCTTCCTCTTTGTCATAAGGTATAGGACTGCTTGAAATCTTTTTTGCCTCTGGCCAGATACGATGGTCTTTAAATCCTTTCTTTTTTCGTCCAGTTCTTCCACTTCTACGAAAATCACTGCTACTTTGCATATAGTTATGAAACTCTTCAATGAGGGGAGAATATGTCCTCAAAGCATACCGATAATTTCTTATTAAAGGGTCTATACCAAATTGCAGATAGTAAGACATGTGCAGATAATCAATAAGATTACTATCTTTACTTAACGGCATATTTACAGGAAACATAACAGGACGCAGTTGTGCCTCTGCCCACCTTTTAACTTCTTCCGAATAGTAAACCCCTGAAAAAATCTTAAAAGGACACTTTCCTTCCAATACATCAAACATAACATCATAAACACCTAAGTAATACGTACTGTTAGAACCACTTTTTTTAACAGTAAGAAAAACATGATTGGATATGCTTAACTGTTCTTTTTTTACCTCTATATCACGCAAGAGATAATTTGCCTCCCATATATCAATTATCCACTGTTCCTTGAATTCTTTTCTCACCAAATCAAAAAGAATCAAATGCCCATATTGACAGACAAAAGGATAAATTGAGTGTAGCTTCTCTTTAACAAATGCATCAACTGTCGGTATAACCTTTAATACATACTTGATAAATTCATCTTTGGTGCGATGAGTAACCGCAGAAGAACTTCTAAGTTCTGCACTCCCTCCCCACTCTTCAACTAAAGCCCGCACAATAGATAGACCCAACCCACCTCTTTTCTTTGTAGAAACACCTTTTACAAAAGGTAATTCTTCTTCTTTTATACGTAAGAGTTCCTCTTCTGATAAAATTTTTCTCTCTATAGCTGAGCTCTTAAGACCTTGGTAATCAACTCTTCCTCTGTTACAAATTTTGACAATAACCTTCTTTTTGCCTTTTATACCCAGAATCCATACTTTATCACTGTAACGGAAGGCGTTGTCCAAACATTCCTGAAAAATAAAAAAGAGTAGTTCTTTATCATATGTGGGAACAAGAAACTTATTGTCCTTTGTGTTTAAAATCTTTACCTTCCCCTTCATATCGTGTGTGTTTATATACTCTTTTGCTACTTTCAGGATATCCAATGAATCTGATGAAGACTCCTTCAAAGGTAAATGAATAATAACCTCTGTATAACCGGGAATAGAGCGTGTGGTAATAGATGAACTTGCTCCTCTACAGTAGTTCCTTACCTCTTTCTTTAGAACTTCTATAAGATTATACGGGGTAGTGATCCATATCCCTTGTTTGTAATAAATTACAACGGCCTCCTTCTTGTTTTTTGCTAACATCTCATTGAGACGACGTAGGTTCTCTTTTGTACAAAGAACCCTACTTAAGACCTCAGTCCCGAACTGCTCTTGGCATATTTTGCATACATACATGTGATCCTCAAAATAAAGAAACCGTTGTGTACCCTCAACAAACTTACGGGCAATCTCAGTTTTCCTTGAAAAAGCTCGAAGACGTTCTTTCATTTCCTTACTATGAGCCTTCTTTCTAAAAGACAACCAGTAAATCTCCTCCGCCTCAGCAGCTAAATCCCAGGATATCTCTTTACGTAATCCCCACTCATAATTATGCTTCTTAAGGTAATAATAAAGTCCCTGTAAGCTTAAACCCAGTTTCTCTGCTTGCTCTTTTCTTGTACCTCCCTCAACCAAAACAGAAACTACCCTCCACAATCTTTCCTGTCGATTCTCTAAAAGAGCCTTTTCTTTCTCCTTGGTGTAGCGGCGAATTACTTTCGGAGAGACTTTCAGAATATAACTTGCCCTATGTACACACCCATATTTTTTTACTGCCTCAAAAACAGCTCTTCTTCTAAGATCCTCAATATCAAGGCGATACTTACGCATTCTTGTTTTTAACGTAGCAGGGCTAATCTTAAGCTCTGAACTGACCTTCTTATAAACCCCCTTATTAAGGCAATACTTTTTTAGCAACCTCTCTATTCTTTTTTTATCTTTCTTTTCTTCTTCAACAATATTCTTTATTTTTGCGCGTCTCACCTCCAAAGCATATTTTCTAAGCGTATCTTCACTTATACCTAAATAAATTGCTGCCTGCTTCTGTGTACCAAATTCTTTCACCGCCTCAAATACTGCTTTTCTCCTCTTCTCTTCAATTCTTTCTTTAAGAATTCTCCCTAACACTCTATGATTAATACCCAACTCTTCGGAAGCCTCTTTTATCCATCCCGCTTTAGGGAAAAAAGGCATAATCTCTTCTGCTCTCCTTATAATAGCTTCATTACGTTTTGATTTTGCTTTTTGGCGCGCCTTTCTTATTTCTTCAACAGATAAAGTCTTATAGAACCTCTTGGAAGAGATAACAATTCCTTTGCTCTTAAGATATCTTATCGCACCTAAAACAGAGCCTTCCTTCTCAATTGCTCTAAGAAGCTCTATTTTATCAACAGAAATAGAAGAAGAACTATTGTCCTCATCAGTACTTGCCAGAAACCTCTCAAGCAGATACGGATTAGATCTTACTTTATAGATACCATC
>CAYVYZ010000007.1:30839-41059 GCA_964455875.1 uncultured Planctomycetia bacterium
AAATATTACCGGTCTGCGGTTACTCTTTACAACCGTAAACAATTCATCAATGCTCTTAGCTCTATTATTATATCTTCCTTTGAGTATATCAATCATACAATCCCAGATACTTAAGTAATAACTTCTACCCTGGCATTCTAATCTTACAAAAAGGTGGTCGCTAACAGCATAATTAGAGCCTAAAATGTTAATAATACGATAATACGAAGCACACAGAAACTCTACTTCAACATCTTCCCTGAACCTTTTTTCTACAAGCGCACCTGCAAGATTGTTAGCAATCCAACATGCGCCAAGATATTTGCTAACTTCAGCAGTAACTCCCCACACATATTTATCAATGTAAAAATCTACTGTTTTTAAGTAATTTTTAATTTCATCTATACTTACTCCAGATGAGCTAAAGCTAAGCTCGTCATCCCTTCTGAATTTACCGTTTTTGTATTCAAATGTGGCCACAGTATCTTTACCTATCGTTGCACTTATCTTTTGCCAACTCAAAAGAAGCGGAGGGGCTACTTCTTTATCTATCACAGAAAGAATATAACCTTCTTTTGTACCCACTACTGTGGCGTTATCACCCCGGCGAATAAACAAAAATTTGATTTGGTTACCCTCAAAGAGTCGCACAAACATATCTCTAAAATACACCAGCTGGTATTCTACGTCACTACGGTATGCAATAACAAACACCAAAGGATACCTATAAGAGATGTTCTTGGAGTGCTCAACAAAATAGGTAAATTCCAACATGCAATGTTTAAAATAGTCTTCATCATAAAAAGAATTACCCATCCCTTTTTGCCAAAAAGGCCTCTGCCACTGATGTAAAACGTACCCTTCTAAAGCTATCCCCCCATTTATCACAGCAGCTATAACACCTATACAATTCCAGCACCCTTGCGTCCCAAAGAGTACTTTATCTTCAATCGCCGGGACAATAATTTTATTTTTCTTTTTCTCTGCGTCACTGAAAGCCTGATAAAGTTTATATCCGAAACCCTCTATTTTTTGTTTCCTTTTAAAGGCCTCTTTTAAAGAAAGGTAATTAAAAAGAGCGAGTTTCCCTCTTAATGCCTCTTCTGTATTTAGAGAGCCTGCCATCTCTTGGGCTGTCTTAAAATCGATAAATTCCAATGCACTTGATGCAGAAACTATATCAGATTTTCTTGCCCTTAAATAAATGCAATGGTCTTGTGCAGGAACAAACTTAAGTTCTTCCTTAAATACCCCCTCTTTTACAAGATCTTGGAGAAGCTGATAAGGATAGAAAAGTTTGTAACAAAACTCCTTCCAGAGTATTATCCCTGGTATATAGGTTACAATATGAATAACACCGCCCACTTCTAAAACACGACGTGCTTCTTTAAAGGCATCCTTAAGGGAAAGATGGCCTATACTTTCAATAAAAATCACCGAAGAGAAACTCTTATCCTTAAAGGGAAGGTTATTACCATCAGCAAGGACTGCTATATTAACTCTCTGTTTTGCCCGTAAAAGAAGAGGATACACAACATCTATCCCTACAACATTTGCCCCTTCATCTTTAAGCCATTCTTCAAGAACACCTGAACCTACTCCTACAGAAAGAATTTTCCCTCCCCTGTGGTTACTCATAATCTTCTCTACAAGCCACATCCGTACATATTCAGATTTTGCCACTGTACTTATAGTAATCTTGTCCCCACAAGAAGTAGGAAAAAAGTAATCTCTGTCATAAAAAGGTTTGTAGGCCTCTTTTATCTTTTCTACAGAAAAATTTCTCTCCTCAACCAAAGATGAGCTCACCGTGCCTCTTTTATCAAAAACAAAAAGCATATTTTGGAGCTGGCGCTGATTATAGGTAAATATTTGCTCAAGAGAACGCAAGTACATATTGCGCAATAATTGCCCAAGGCGCTTCCTATCACTAAACTCCTTCTCAATTAAAGTCCTTACTCTAATACTGTTAAGACGTCGATAGGCAACTGCCAATACTCTCTCATGTAAAATTTCATTATCAAAAGAAGAAAGAATCTTTGCCATGATGTAAAATACTGCCTTAAGCTCATAATTACGAGAAAGAAGGTACAATTCCCAGAAAGCAGAAGATACATCATCTTTCTTTTGTGTCTTGTACGACTTAACTTCTTTTATTCTTAATTCAAGAGAGTCTAATTTTTTAATAATCTCTTTTTTTACCGCCACAGCATGTTTTTCTTCTATTCCTCTTTCAGACACCAGAGAAAAGAGGTTATCTAAACAAAGATTAAAAGCTAAAATTCTTATTCCTGCAATAACCTCTTTTACAGAATCTCTATACTTAGCAACAGACACAAAAGGGTGTGCCAATACCTCAAGAAACGCCCTATTGCAACGAATAGAGAACTCGTTATAAATTAACTGTGCTTTCCTTACGTCACTAAGGTTAATGATTCCAGGAAACGCCTCAGTCATAATGTTGTAGACAATAGCAAAGAAGTGTTTATCTTCAACAGAAGAACTGGCAAATAGTTTCTTCCCTACTCGAGATATATTTTTATTAATGAAAATCTTCAATGGTGTTAACTCAAGATTATATGGACTTTTATTTGATTTATCTAAACTACCTAAAATATTGCGGGCTATAAGAAAGAAACCGTAACTATATTTCAGATACCCCATATTTTCAAACTCTTTTGCTACTTTAAGATACCCCTCAAGAAGAAGGTAAGCAGCCTCTACAAGAGTCTTCTCATCTATCTCAGGATATTGGCTAATAAGGACGCTTTTTAATGTATCAATTTTATCTGCCTTTATATTAAAAGGCCCCTGATAGCTTTTAAGATATAAAGTAAGCAAAATTACTATAGTTATTATTAATGTTTTGTGTAGAAGAACGTCTGAATCTTTCATTTCTAAAAGGCATTTCTCAGCTAATGGCAAAGAAGATAGGGTTGCCCCTCTTTTATCAATTGACCAGAATACATCTAGTAATAGTGCTTTCTCAAAATATAAAAACGCGTTACGAGGATTCTCTCCTATATGCCTATCAACAATTTCAACCACTCTCTTAACTTCTTGAGCAGAAAACAACTTGTCATAGAAAATGTGATAAGCTTTAAGACCTTGCTTTCCTGACTTTAGTTCTTTAAGTATCTCTATTACTTTCCCATACTGACCTTCTTTAAAGTATTTATTAAGAAGATAAAGTATGTGATTATATGTATCAAAGGCAAAAGCATAATCTTTTCCCTTCAATGCTACCTTAAGAAACTCAACATACCCTTTTACAGAAGAACTGGATTTTTTATCCTGGGAAGCCACACTAATTGGTTTCTGCATCCTTTTCCTTGCCGATATTACTGCTTTTACATCCTGGGTGCCTTTAGAGTTCTTTATTTCTTCGAGAACCTCGCCAGGCATCTCACCATAAAATAATAAACGGTGCGGTCTAATAAATCCTCTTAAGGCCTCTTCAATAATTTTATTCTGGCCAATTATAAGTTCTTTTGCTAGGGGGTCATTACGGTATAAATCTTTTTTCAAATTATTAATTATTTTTTCTCTATTTACTTCTTGAAGGAGATAAAAATAAGGATATCTTAGAGATAACCTATCAATAAAACGGCGGGTATAAGGAAACTGTTTTCTACTTAATCCAAGAATACGTTTTTTAGTAAGGAACCGTAAACGTTGAATAGTATAACAGGAAAAGATAAGTTTAAAGGCGGGGTTATTTATTTTTCTCTTTTTATCTTTTGGATGAGAAATCTTTGAAGAAATAGGCATAGCTAAAGCATAAAAAAGAATGCGAAGATGTGGAGAACCGCGCACAAAGTTGTTGCGCTTTACAAACTCCATGTAAACCTTATTGAACACCACATCTTGTCTAATTTCGCACCTCTTAAACAAAGCTTCTTTTTTATAAACATTTCGGAAACGGTCCATAAACATAAAAGTAAGTGCTGCTTCCCGCAATTTTATCCGGGCATCTTTAATAGCGGCATCTAAAAGAGCTTTATTGGCCCCCTCACCCTTTCTAAGTTCATTTGCCATCATCGCCAGAACAGAAGGAAGATTAATAAACTCTGGCTCATTTTTTACATCCCTCCTCCGGCTTAGTCCCCAAAGATGCTTATAATTACCCTTTCGGTAAGCATCTTCAACGGAAAGAGCAATCTCTTTATGGCGCTTATAAATTACTTCTCTGACAGCTTTAGCCACACCCCTCTCAATATGCTCAATAATATCAAAACACTCATCTCGGCGTGCTTTTAAAAACATAATAACTAATCCCATAAAAGTATCTGCTCCACTTAGCTGGTTACTCTTTAAGAGTTCTTCAACTATCAATAATGCCAACTTCCCAAAAACTTTACCATAAACCCACCGGCTCCCAAATCTATCAGCGATCTCCTTTATTCTCCCTTGTTCCTCGTACTTTTCTTTTCTCTCCAACACTTTTTTTATGCTCTTGCGCGCCGATTCTATACGAATAATGTTTGTATTTAAATTACACACCTCCTCTATTTCACTATCAATAATATGATTAACTGCTCTTATCATGTGCCAGTAATTATCAAAAACTTTATCTTTGTAAGCTCTAAAGGGAACAACTGAACCAGAATGAAACTCATAATTAAGAAAAACGCCCATTCTTAATCTATATCTTCCTTTACTATCCTGCCAAATGCGTTGTCTTACTGTGTATCTTCTTCTACGCCTTAACATTGTGAGCTCTTTGTTTAAACATAAAATAGCAGCAACAAAAGCAGCCGCACAAGCAGAGGTGTTCTCTACTTCTAACATCCGAATAGCTGCATTAAGATGCGCCTTTAGCCTGTTACGGTAATTTACACCACCAGTTATTTTTAGAGGATAACCTGGAGAAGGTATTTTTAAGTTTTGAACTCTTTTTATAGTATAACTTATCCCTTCTTTTATATCTTCCTCTAAAGTCTCTCCTAAAGATGTGTCTTTTGATTTTTTGGCGCTCCTCTTAAGAGTAGCCAGTCTAAGAATTCCTAAATGCATCGCCATTATTTTAAGCAAAAGATACGCACAGAGTGGTTCATCTTCATAAAACTTACCTGCTATCTCGGATTTCTTAATAGAAACCTCTCCTTTCTTAAGGATACCTAACGCCGCATAAGAAAGATTTGCCTCCTTTATCCAGCGCCGCAAACTTGAAGGTTTTATTTTCATCTCTTTAGCAACCTCATTGTCATAAGCAACTCCTCCCATTCTTATAACTGTCCTTTTTACCAATTCTATCTTCTCTGCTGCTCTTTCTGAATCAATGGAGCTTGATGAACTTTTTACTGCCTCCTTAAATATTCTGTAAACAACAGGATTATCCTTCCATTTACTTTCCATAATTTCCTCTATAAGACAACGCAGGCGTTCATCTTTAATCCTGTAAAATAAGTTAGCTATTCGCCTTAAGGGGTTATTTTTATACTTTAAAAACTCATCTATAGTGTAGTCAAAGAAAACTAAAGAATCGGCATGTACTAGATGCTTAAGGTCATCTATCCAGGGATGCCGGACATCTAATGCCCCAAGCAACACCTTATCTTTAAAAGAAATGCTTTCATAAATATCTCCAGCATCGTGGTAAATAATAAGGAACCATATTTTTTTCCGCTCATCTCTTCGAAGCCCTATCTCTTTAACTACAAAATTTGCAAATTTCGCACTCATAAACGGATGAGCTACGAGTTTACGGTATTTCTCATCAAACTCTTTATTCTCAAGTGCCGCTACCCTTAAAGAAGGTATATAACGAGAGATATCATGCAAAAGAGCAGCTGCAATAAGAGAAACATCACCAGAAGGATTAAGTTTTAACACCCAATTGAACACTCTAAAAGGGTGTTCTCTATCAACTTTTCTTAAATACTGGCTCCCAGGGTCAATCTCTTCGTACATTTTTTTTGTAACTCTGTATATAAGCTCCTCTTTGGCGCTACAGTTTTTCTTCTCACTCACAACAATTCCTCTAACAATGCTTTTTAATTCACTATCTATTGGTTTTCTTCTAATCTCGCCCCACCATCTAAGTAAATCACCATCCCCGCTTTGTAAAGAAGAACTACTAGCCTTTGTTGTCCAGCCAAAGAAATCTCGCAAATATAAAAACGCACAACCTACATGTCCAAAAGGGACACTCAACCTTTCTTTCTGCCACATTCTCCTTTGATAAAAACCAAACGGCAAATCGCTATCACTGACGATAAGAGAAGGCCTCCGCAATCTCCTCAAAAGAAAATTTAAAGTCTTCCTCTCTATATGAGCCAGAAAAAGAGCTTTAACAATAATAACGTTAATGTCTTGGATTGCTTCTGTATAATTTTTATCTTTTCCTACCGAATTTACATCGGTTTTTTCCAAAATAACAAGCTTTTTTAAATTTAGGCTGATTTTTGGAAACCTAAATACCCGCTCTCTTCCTCTGCGTTCTACTTTAACATCATTACAATTTATACCCAGCCTATCAAATTCAGCATAAAGAGGTTTAGCCAATCCCACATCTTTTAAAGCACCATAAGGAAAATAACCATGCTCGAACCTATAATCTTTCATTTCAGCCACAAACATACTACTAGGTAGAGGGTAAGTCTCTTTTTCAAAAGCAAGAATATCAACAGCTACTATTTCGTCAGGGCTAAACAGGTACAAAGGTGTAATCAGATCAGAACCAAATCCAGGATAAAACACCTTACAGTAATCTAGACGATCCCTTATTGTACTAATCTTCCTTTTAATGTCCATTAGAGCATCTTGGGAGTAACTATTAAATACCTCATTAACAACTCTTCCTATATCTAAGGGAGAACTTGCATGCTCCTTTTTGAAATGGAGAATAAACTTTCCTGTGCTTTTATCGGTTACAAAATTAGTGGTGTAAGGAAACTTTAGTTGCTCCTCTTGCTTGTTGCGTTTCATAGTAACCACAAATATCCCAGGATTGCGAGCACTTCTTGCAATACGTAAATAAATATTTCCTACCGCCTTGAAAATATCTTCCAGTTTAATCAATTTTATTTCTCCGCTTTTATCAATTACAGGCAAAACATCGGTTTGTATGTCAAGATACGCTTCCCCTCCCTCAGCAAGAACACGGAATGCCTCTTCAAATACAAGTAAGGGGTGTTTCGAATATGTAGAAGCCGCTACATGCGAAGTAATGAGGTCAAACTTATTACTCCAATCGGAAGGTAACTGTTCCGCTACTATATTTCCGTAAACATATATCCGGTGTGGCTTAAGGTTCTGAAAGGAACTAAAATTATGCACATCAATACCATAAAGAAAGACCTTATCCCTTAAGCCTTCATTATCAGCAAATATAGAAAGGTTTACGAGAAACTTTACAAGTTTTCCTGTTCCCAAATCAAGCACAAAACACCTACCTTTTCTGGCTATTATTTTGCGTATTATCTTATAAGCACAAAACGCTCTTTCTTCTGTACTTAAAATTTTATCGTAATCCTCTGCTGCCCACCAAACTCTACTGGGCTCTGATCTTAACCACAAAAGATATTCCGAAGGTAAACTGTCTTCTCTAACAATAGGACTATTTGCTTTCTCTCTTCTTAGCGAGAAACTATCGGCAAACAGCTCATCATCTTTCCTGTATTCTTTTATATTCCCATCAGCCAAACAACAAGAAATAATACTCTCATCAGGACATTCATCCCAAACAATTGTAGCAACTTTGCTTTTATAATCACCTTCTGCAATGGCAAATCCATTCTTTGTCATAATGAAATTAGCGGGCAAGCATCTCTTTAATAAAATTAACTTGAAATTCCCACCACTAATTCGGCAGTATTTGTTAATAGAAGAGATAAATCCTTTCAAATGATATTTTTGTTTGTCATTATAAATACAAACCATAACAACCATCGCATTACCTGACTGGGCAAGCATAGATAAGGCTGCGTCAATCCTACACTGATTTATATGATTGGGTCCTTTGTGCTCATCAAAAGACCAAGAGCTATTATTCTTAATACCAAATGACAATTCTTTAAAATACTTCTGACAACACACAAACCCCCAACGATTAGGTTCTCTATCACTTGACGGTCTATTTAAGTCGATTCCTTCTATAGTATAGGGATACAGCGACAGAGGCCTTCCCAAATTAATTGCCAAAAAAGTAACCTCTGAATCAACCTTTTCTCTTCCAATGATAATATCTTCTCTTAAAGGAAATATCTGTATCCCTACAGTAAAGAAAGAATCAAGAATATACCACCCTTTATATTGAAATATAACCGAATCCTTTATCCTGTCTTTATCTACCAAATATTCCCGGTAAATTTCAAAACATCTTTTAAGCTTCTTTCTTGCTTCATACCTATTACTAGACAAAATGGAACTGGAAGAATAAGGAATATTGGTAAGCTCATAAATTTGCCCTGCCCCCGTATACCAGAAAGCATCAAGCCCACTGTATTTTAGCTCAGATAAAATACCCCTTTTTCTTAAACACCATATAATCTCAGATGTTAGAGGATTGTTGGTCGCAAAGAATGTACCGGGTACCACTATATTATGTGTCATGTTCATAATAATTCTATTTCTGTAGAAACTATCTAAATTAATGAATAGAGGGTAATCTAAGAAAGTAAGATGGTTAAATTGTTTATTAGCAAATGGAACTGTCTCGATACCGTTCTCTTCAAAATGAACTACCCCACCTGCTTCCTCAAGCATAGGCCTAAAATCATTAACAACTCTTCTCATACGAGAAACGATGCTCGCTTCTGAGTTGTTAAAAACTACTGTAACATCCATCCCTACAAGAGCATCTGCCAAGAAGAGAAAATTGCCCGTTTTGAATATATATAGAGAGCACATATCATATATGCGATATTCTTTCTCTTCTTTAGATTCCTTTACCTGTTTTGATATGAGTGCAACACGTTTACTTATAATATCTCTATACGTCTCCTTAAGAGGGAGATTAATTCTGGAAGTAACAGCAGCTAATACACTGTCAACTATCGATTCATCCATTAGGATACTAGAAGAAGACAACGGCTCTGGAGGCGAAAGTTCTTTTGTAATTTTCTTAGCCCACTGTATAGCATAATGCAAGTTGCGGCCAACCATACTTTTTGTATCCCCCTCTAATAAGGAAAACATAACGCTCTTAAAAAGAAACAATCTTGCCAGAATTAAAGCTGTGGCCAGATGCGCAATATCGATACTATCATCTTTAGAGAAAGTGCGAACTAATTTCTCAACAGCCTTCTCGTTACCTGAGAATAAGAACTCTATCCACCCTTCACCTAAAAATTTATCTAACACCTTTTCTATACCAACTTTACCTTCTCTATCAATTAATGAATCTATATTCCTTTCAATAAGGAGGCGCTGCACCTCAGATGTCCCTTCATAAATAGTAGTTATAATCACATCTCTTAAATATCTCTCAATGGGGTAATCTTTAATATACCCGTATCCGCCATGTATCTGAAGAGCTTCTCTTGTAATCCAGTTTGCACTTTCACTACTAAAAAGCTTTGCTACAGAGGCAACTGTTACTAAAGCAGGCATATTCATATGTTCTATCAAAGTATCTTTTAAATAAGCGGCATACCCAATAAGTGTTCTTGCCGATGATAAATACAGTCTCATGAGAGGAAATTTCCTCTTTGTTAAGGGCAGTTCAATAATAGGCTTACCGAATTGTTCTCTTGTATGCGCGTAACTATAAGCAGCCTCATACGATGCTTCAGCAATACCTAAGGCTAACGAAGCAATACCTATCCTGCCTCCGCTTAGCATATAATAAATAATTCTCATACCTTCGCCTTCTTTCCCCACCATATTTTCGCTAGATACAAAACAATTCTCTAAAATCACCTCCCCTGTAGGTGAAGCCCGCTGGCCCAGTTTCTCCTCAATCGCCCCGATAGCCAGTCCCGGTGTATCTTTATCAACCAGAAAAGCACTTATTTCTTTCTCCGCCCCATCTTTAGTAACCGCAAATATAAGATATAAATCAGCGATTCCAGCATTAGTAATAAATATTTTGCTACCATCGAGTATATAACCACCATGGGTGCGGTGAGCACGGGTTTTAATACTCATAACGTCAGAACCAGCAGATGGCTCTGTAATACAAAGAGCAGCAATTCCTCCTTGTGCAAGGTAAGGTAAAAACTTTTCTTTCTGCTCTTGAGTCCCAAAAACATTTATCACATCTTGGACAGATATGTTAACCACCATGGTTACCGCTA
>CAYVYZ010000008.1:0-3895 GCA_964455875.1 uncultured Planctomycetia bacterium
CAAAACACAACAAGAAAACCACCCTGAAAGAAACTGTTGTGTGAATTCATTGCTTGTCTGTAAGCATATACAGCTTTCCACCATAATAATCCTCATCTATAAACCGCCATTATCATCTAAAAATAGAAGCCAGCCTTAAGAATGTATATGCAGATATTTCCTCCGGGAATACCTTAAAGATATACAAGGAAAATTATAGATAATATGATTGTACAGAAACCATTTGTTAAATCATCCTGTAGTTTTTAATCTAACCATAGATTTATTATATTTTCAAAGTTAAGTCAGGGAAGAGATATCTATTTGTCAGACATTTATTACTTTAATACTTTCTTAATTGATTTCCTTAAGCTAAATAGACATTCTAAATCTTTTTTCTCGTTGCCCCTCATTAATGGACTAACGTATAATAGAGCCTCGCCCTTCTTAAAACTAATAACAGCATGATAACCTGAAATGTTGTTTTCAATGAGAGGTTATGTTTTGCTTTCGGTAATAATATCTTGAATTCTCATAAGAGACCTCTATCTTTCCTTCTTTGATAGCCAGCCTTTCGTTATCCTGTCTAAAAATATTCTTACGTATATTTTTTAGATATATTATAATTATATTGGAATAATTTCAAAATAACTATTGATAACATTTGTATCCTTATTATAATATCACAAATGCATATTTCATATAACACAGAAACAACTTTTGCGCATCATTTAAAAGATTCCCCGCACCCTCAAAACCGCCAAGATAAACTTTATGCCAAAAACTAAAAAAATAACACCGTTTTTCAGTATAATTATTCCTACCTATAACCGCGCCTCTTTCTTAAAAATAGCGGTTAACTCAGTTCTTACACAGACATTCACCAATTACGAACTTATTATTGTTGACGACGGCTCAACTGACCAAACAAAAGAATTAGTTCGTAGCTTTTGGCTCTTAGCTTGCAACAAAAAAGAATACAATAAGGAATCGAACAATCTATCCTCCACCCTCTACCCTCTACCCTACACCATAAATATACGCTACTATTACCAACCCAACCAAGGCCCCGCAGCAGCACGCAACAGAGGCTTAAAAGAAGCAAAAGGAAAATACATCTGCTTCCTTGACTCCGACGACCGCTTTATAATGAGAAAACTTGAGGTAACCCGCGAATATATAAGAAAATACCCCTCGTTTAAAATATTTCATACAGAAGAAATATGGTATAGCGGGGGACAACTTCTTCCCCAAAAAAAAATCCACTCAAAACCTGACGGCAATGTATTCTTACGCGCACTTAAACTATGCTGTATAAGCATCTCAACCTGCTGCATTCACAGAAGCGTTTTTGAAGGTGTAGGCATTTTTGATGAAAGTATGCCTGTGTGTGAAGATTATGATTTCTGGTTGCGTGTTACAGCAAAGTATCCCATAAAACTTATCCCCCAATATTTAACAATAAAAGAAGGAGGAAGAAATGACCAACAATCAAAAAAATACCCTGCTTTAGACAGATATAGGATTTATGCCATAGAAAAACTGCTAAAAGATAACAAACTAAACCCTCATCAGTATTACCTTGCCGTTGAGGAATTAAAGAAAAAATGTGCCATATATATAAAGGGGGCTAGAAAACGCAACAAAACCGAAGAAGTAGAAAGATATAACCAGTTGCTTAAAAAGTTTAGCAATTAAGTAAAACTATGTTATAATTTGCTTTTATGAAAGATATCGGATGGGAAGAAATTAGACATGAAATAGAGAACAACCTTTCTTTGCGCTTAAACCGCAATCAATGGAAAGATATTAAACGGCTACTTTATGAAATTTACCGTCGCAATAATACACGCATCAGAAAAATAATTCAAGAAGCCATATCGGACGAACGAGTCAATAAAGTAGGTGGAAGGAATAAATTTTTTGTCATAAAAGACAACCTTATAAGAAAACGGTTCCCTCTTACGTCAAGCTATACAAAAATAGATACAAAAACCATATTCCTAACAGAACTTAAAGAACCTCTTAAAGATGCCATCTCAGTGAAAACCCCTTTTCATCCTGAACGCATATTTATAGAAAAGACCGCTAAAAACAACTATCTCGCAAAGAGATTAGAAAAAATATTCCCCGATACGCCTAAAGAAGAGCTCAAATATTATGGAGAATACCTAAAAAACCACAGATTCTCATTGAGAGAACTTAAGAAGCCTATTTTATTCATTGTAAAAGAACGCTGGGATTTTATTAAACCCTGTCCATGCACAAAATACCATTTACGTTGCAATTACTGGATTTTTAATTTAGGCTTTGGCTGCCCCTTTGACTGCTCCTACTGCTTCCTGCAGCACTACGCTAACTTTCCAGGAATAGTTTTGCCAGCAAATCTTGATGATTTCTTTGAAAAGTTTGATATCTTTTATAAAAAAGCCGGCAATCGTCCCATACGGATTGGAACAGGTGAGTTCTGTGATTCGCTTGCATTAGACAATATAACTAACTATGCCTCCCAACTTATCAAATTTTTCAGTAAAAAGAATATCTTCTTTGAGTTTAAAACAAAAAGTAACCGTATAGAAAATGTGATAAATACATCATCCTCTCCTAATATCGTTATCTCTTGGTCCCTTAACCCCCAGGAGATTGTAGAAAATGAAGAAAAAGGAACGGTCTCTTTAGAGGAAAGAATTGAATCTGCCTCAACTGTAAAGAATAAAGGCTTTTCTCTTGCCTTCCATTTTGACCCAATAATTCATTATGAAGGATGGGAAAAAGCGTACAGAAAAGTTATAGACAATCTGTATTCTAAAATCAAACCACCTTTCAAATGGATTAGTTTAGGGACCTTGCGAGGAGCACGTAACCTTAAAAATGTGGTTGAACAGCGATTTCCACAAAGCAATATTTTCTACGGAGAACTTCTAATCGGAGAAGACAAGAAACTTCGCTATCCTGAATTTTTGCGGAAAGAAATTTATAAAAAGATGGTAAAATGGATAAGAAGGTATGACGATAAAACACCTATTTATCTGTGCATGGAAAATAAAGATGTGTGGTCGGTTATGGATATGCCTTGTGGGTCACCAAGAGAAATAGAAAATTATCTCTTAGGAAAATAATAAACGGGAGGAAAAATGATTAGTAAAATATGGCAACATAAAAATATGAAGGAAAGCTTCTTAGGAGCGTTACACGGTCTTGCTATGGTTATAAAAGCAGAAAGAAATGCAAAGGTAATTTTTATAATTGGGCTTATAGTAATTGCTACAGGGGTATACTTTGATTTGTCAGGAGATGAATTTGCTATCCTGATACTTATCACTGTAGGAGTGTTTATCTGTGAAGTTTTTAATACCCTTGTAGAAAACATTCTTGATATAGTAAAACCTGAATACGATACCAAAGTAAAACTGCTTAAAGATATTGCATCAAGTGCAGTATTACTGGCGTGCTTAGGCGCAATAGCAATCGGAATACTTATTTTTCTTCCGAAAATCGTTGAGGTAGGAACGTAATTTAAAACCAATAGTACACCTCATAAAGTTACCGTATAAAACAGCTGATATACTAACTCTACTTTGTCTTTCGGACTACAAAGGAAAATAAACATCGCAAAGTTACAACGAGACCAAACTACTAGGTCACAAGTAAATAGTCTATAGTCAATAGTCGATAGTCAATTGTTTATAGTCATACTAATCGCTATCCGCTATACACTAATCTCTACCCTCTACACCCTACACCCTAATTCTATCCGCTATACGCTATTCCCTCTTCCCTGCACCCTAATACTCTTGCCAACTGCCAATCATTTTCCCTCTCAGCCTCTCTTTTTCTATCAGGCGTTCTACACCAAAATAAAACCCCCCGCCTGAAGGATTAACCTCAAACGGGGGAAAATGCCGAGGAAGGGAGT
>CAYVYZ010000008.1:3995-15190 GCA_964455875.1 uncultured Planctomycetia bacterium
TTCAGTCCCTCGCTCTACCGCCTGAGCTACCTCGGCTGAATGGCTTATAGCTTATAGTAAATAATCGCTCTATACATAAAACACTTGTAAATGAACAGGAAAAAATTATAACATAGATAACGGCGATGACAAGAATTTTTTAAGGAGAGGTAAAATGTTCTAATACAAACTTGCTCAACTCCTCTCTATCCTCAGGCTTTATATCTATGAATTCAACACCTACCTCAAACTCTAAGTCTTTATCCAATTCATAAAGGTTTACTTCCTTTACCCACGTTATTTTACCTTGGCTTTTAATAATCCTCTTGGGGGGTAACTTCAATTCTATCTCAACAATATCTCCCTTCTTTAGCTGATGGGTTGTAGCAAAACATATTCCTCCCCGTGAAATATTTCTTATTGTATCCAAACTTTCCCACTGCTCCCCTAAAGAGGACTTTCTCCATTTAACAAAAATCCTTATAGGCAATCTTGCAAACTTCCTTTTTTCCGACATATGAGGCAAAAGGCGCCTCCTTTAAATTACAACAATTAACTATCTTTAACTAAATCCCACATTTGATAATAAATAGACTCTAAATCCTGAAGATGATTATGGACATTCTCTATCACTGCTCCCAGTTCTCTTACTTCTTCTGCAACCCCTACAGCATCGTTATTCTTTATTTTCTCCTTAATATTCTTTATCCTTACAGAAATATCATCTCTGTTAAGTTTGGAAAAAATATTATAACCCACTTCCCACCGTTCTAACAAAGAAGGTAGCCTTTCCATTATTTCCTGATGTTTCATAAACCTATACTCCATTACCACCCCCCATGGTTACTTTATATTTCCGTTTTACATCTTCAGAAACCTAATAAGTATTGTGATTTCTTCCCAATACCCTATCTATCGCTTCCATTAATTCTTCTTCACTGCATGATTTTGAGAGAAGAATACGCCCCCACATATCCTGCTTAGGATATGTAGTATTACTATCCACCAAACAGCTTAAGAAAATAATTGGTATATTCTTGGTATCATCATTATTTTCAAGTTCTGCCACTAAAGTATTGCCGTACATCTTAGGCATCAATACATCCAAGATAATAATATCGGGCTTAAACGTTTTTGCCTTATCTAATCCCTCTTTTCCATCGTAAGCCGTTATTACCTCAAACCCCCTGTTTTCCAAAGTAAATTTCACTACTGCTACTATGTCAGGCTCATCGTCAACTACCAATATTCTTTTTGCCATAGCAATTACTTAACTAAAATTTATATACCTCTTAAAATTCTACATCCTTAATATTAATTTGGCAATAAATAATATCTGAAAGAAAAGGCTCTATTTAGTCATGTCGTCTAAAATCTTCTGGCAGGTTTCCTGTATATCCTGGACAGACTCGGTAGGCAATATAAGGCAAAGATAACCATTAATATTCTCTTCAGGGACAGAAAACGTAGTTTGGATAAGATATCTATGGTCCTCTTTGGTATAAGGTGAAAAAATAAAATCAAAAACGTACTGTAAAGAACCACTGATTAAAGTAGGAAGCGGTGGAACTATCATTCTATTTAATGTCAAACTCAGTGCTGTTAAATAAGAGCCAATTACCATATTTCCTACTTCTTTCATTATAGAGACACCCATTTCCGTTAGAATACCCAATTTCTTCTTAACCTCCTCTCCTATATGATAAGATAAATCAATCAGCCTATAAGCATTATCTTCGTCTAAAATAAAAGTCACCTCCCCCTTAAGCCCCACATTAAGCCGAGAAAATATAGTTATACCTATTTTGTCTATATCTATAGTGGAGGGAATTTCTTTAAGAGAAATAACGGCTGTAGTAGGAGGAGTCAAAACAATCTTACTCCCTAAGAAATCAGACAAAGCAACACTCCCGTGGCAAGCAGCAATACTGCCTACCTCTTTTAGTATTTCCAACTTATCCTGCATATAACCTCCCTTGAAACTATATGGTAGGAATATTTTATCCTTTATACTACACAGTTGCAATATAAATTTAATATAATTACAAAAAAGGAAAGATTTAAGGACGATTTATCAATATTCTCCGTTAAAAACGACTTCTTTAAATATCTTTATAAGATACTTATCAAAATGTGTACCAGCCTCTTTGTCCATAATATCTATGGCCTCATCAACCGAATAGGCTTTTCTATATACCCTATCTGAAATAAGAGCTTGAAAAGTATCGGCAATAGCAACAATCTTTGCCTCAAGGGGAATATTACCATCAATAAGCCCATGTGGATAACCTTTGCCATCTATTCTTTCATGATGGTAAAGAATAGGAGGGATTATCTCTGTTAATTCATGAAGAGGTCTTAATATCTCTACGCCAATAACGGGGTGTTTCTTTATCTCCTCAAACTCTTCAGGAGTTAACTTAGCTGGTTTTAAAAGAATCCTCTCGGGTATTCCTACTTTACCCAAATCATGAAGTAAAGCTGCATAGCGAATTATGTCTAATCTGTGGGCATCAAGATCAATCTTCCTTCCTAAAGACAAAGATATGCGGACAGTTCTTGCTGTATGCTCAGCAGTGTATAAATCTTTTGCTTTTATTGCATGTGCAAATGCTATTATTGACTCGATAATTGTTTTATCAAGACTGCTATTAAAAGTATGAATCCTTTTTTTTAAATAATGGGGAGTATAAATTGTAATTTTCAACCTATCTTTTTCTTTTTCAGCTAAATCATCGAAAGTAACTATTCTTTTGCCACTTTCTTTGGACTTATCTAAACATCTGTCCAAAAGAGAAAGAAGGTTTACCACAGAAAAACCATCGGAGGGAAAAGTTACTACACCACTACTTACATAAATACTTATTCGGTTGTCTTTAGTGCCAAAATTCTTGTTGCGCAATTTCTCTTGGATACGATTAGCCAAAGCTAAAGCCTCTTTTTTACTGGTAAAATTAAGTAATACCCCAAACTCATCGTCTCCTAAGCGAGCAACAATATCAAAACTGCGTGTTACACTTTTAAGAAAGTCTGCAAACTGCTTAAGAACTTCATTTCCAAATATCGTTCCGTATATCGTATTTATATTCTTAAAGAGTTCTATGTCTAACTTTAACAAAGAAACATACATATTTTTCCTCTGAGCATAACTTATGCTTTCCTTAATACGTTTGATAAAATACCTGTGGTTATAAACCGCTGTCAAACTATCGATAAAAGAATGCTCTTTTAACTTCTTCTTAGCCTCACTTAGCTCTTTACGAAGACAAAACAACTTCATTATCAAATAAGACGATAAAATGGCAAAAATTATATAAGAAAGAACAATAATGGATGTTGATCGGGTTAATGAGATATTTCTAACGGCAGTATTTATACTTTCGATTACAGTGGTATCAACTGCTGGATACACCTTCTCCCCTCCCCTGTGGTTCTAACCATTCAAATATACAATATTTGAAGGAAAGAAATCAATGCTTTAAGTATAATAAATGTTATGGAGGGAAAGATGCATTAAAATGAATCTAACATCCCAAAAGACGAGCCAAAACTTTCTCGTGAATATTTAAACTCTCCTTATCATAAAGGACAAATCTTATCCTCTTAACACACGAAAGACGAGGAATACTCTCTAATACAGTTTTAAAAGCAATGGTAGCTGCCTCTTTCAAAGGAAACCCAAAGATACCTGTAGAAATAGCCACAAAGGCAAGAGTAGTTATTTTCTTTTCTTCAGCAGCTGAGAGAATGTTACGATAACAACGTACAAGAATCTCTTCTGAGGGTTCATCTACTCTATAAACGGGACCTAAACAGTGGATAACATAACGATTGGGAAGATTAAATGCGGGTGTAACAACTACTTCTGCTGGTTTTATAGGGGCTAAAGGTCTGCAGAATTCTTCAAGCTGGGGCCCTGCGGCACGGTGAATTGCTCCTGCTACGCCTCCTCCCTTTATAAGCTGAGCATTAGCAGCGTTAACAACCGCTTCAAAATCTGGCTGATTAGTAATATCTCCTTTAACGCACTCTAAAATAATCCCTTTAATCTCAACTTTCATAGTTTGTACCATTATAATACAAAATTTTAGTTTAAAATTGACTTAGCTCTAAGGGTAAGTCTCAAATTCATTGTAAGGATTAAGAGAGAAACGAGAAATCTTGACATCCGTAATTTCTCCGTCCCGCACAACAATATACACGTTTTTAAGCTCTTCAGAAGTTAAAGAAGTGGAAAGCTTAGGATAGAACAATATATCGCATCCAGAATAATGAAATATCTTTTTGGGTAATCCCAAAATAAATAGTATAAAAGAAAAAGCTTCTTCCTCTTCTCTATTATAAGATATTACCTTTATATTACTGAGAAGCCTATCCCTGGGAGACTGCTCAGCGCTTACAGTTGCTGCTATTATAAAGGCCAAACACACCAACAAGAATCTCCTCGCCATACTCTTCCCTCCTATTAGAATAAAACATTTCTTTAATATTTTTTCAACCCTTAACAATAGATTTAATAATAGATGAGGATAGAACTATGGCCTTTCTATGTAGAAAGTGCGCAAGAGAAAAACACTACCTATAACCAGAAACGGTACAAGGCTAAAAAGAGCAATTCTATAACCTAACTCACCCCACCCTCTTAAATAAAAGACAACCGCCCCCCACCAAAGAGGACCGATTATCCCTGACAAATACCCAACAAGATTAAAAATGCCAAACGCCCCTCCTATTTTTTCTTTAGGGACAACCTTTGCCATAAAAGCACGGCTTGCCACCCACGTTATCCCCAAACTTAACCCTGAAACAGCACCTATGGCCCAATACCAGAAAGGATGTGCGATTAAGGTTCCGCTCATTAAAGCAATAACCCAAAAAACAAAAGCAGAAAGGAAAACCTTGCCATAACCAAAATAATCACTCAATATACCTGAAACTATACTCCCTAATATGGCAAAAAATGTAGAAAAGATGATAAGGTTTATAATATCTGCCTCCTTTAATCCAAACACTTTACTAGCATAAACAGACATAAAAAGAATTATTACATTCACTACGCCAAAAATAAGCAGACTTGCTTTTAAAAAATTTACTAACCGGTAATTTTCCTTCCAGAATTTAAACTGTTCTTTAAACTCTTTAAAAACTTTCCTTAAACCTTCTTCTTTAGTAAAATATAAGGGATTGTTCTGCAGTGATATTTCTTTTACAAATATCATACAAGGTAAGGCAAAAAGTAGAAAGAGTACTCCTGTCATAATAAAAACACTGCTATACCCTCTCTCTAAAACAACTGGCTTTGTAAACAGAAGGGCAATGACTGCCCCTATATACCCAAACATCCTTCCCACCCCTGACACATAACCTATTGTTTCTTTTGAGCTAACCTGTAACATAAGAGAATTATAAAAAACCACTGCTTCCTGGCACCCAAAATTAGCAATAACAAAAAGTATCAATCCTACCCATACTTTATTTGTAAACCCCATAAGCACAGTACACAAAGCAGAAAGTACCGTAAAGTAGACAAGAAATGTCTTATGTCTACCTTTAGCGTCAGAGAAAGCACCCAAAAAGGGAGCCAGAATTGCCACAAAAAACATAGACACTCCAAACGCCAGGCTATACCATATTTCAGGAACTTTTTTCTCGATAGTTAACCAACGTACAAAGTAAAGAGAGACAATATTGACGGCAAAAAATTGATTGGCTAAATCATATAATGCCCAGCTTACAATTCTAACATGCCGAGATATCCTGTTTATACTAAATAATATGGGCATAAGAGGCGTACTTGCGTATAGCTTCTATTCTCTTCATTATAGGTGGATGGCTGTAGTAAAGAAAAACTTTTAAAGGGTGAGGGGTAAGATTAGAAAGATTATCTACAGTAAGTTTCTTTAAAGCGGTGATAAAGGCTTGAGGATTTCTATAAGTATCGACACAGAAACGGTCAGCTTCGTATTCATGCTTTCTTGAAACCACATTGGTAATTATTGAGAATATCATCTGAATAGGAGCATATAAAAAGCCAAAAAAAACAAGACTTGCATAAATAGAAATATGATTCATCCTAAAAGCAGAAAACAATCCCTCGTTGTTAATAAAAAAAGAAAGAATGAAAAACATTAGCCCGTTGGCCACCGAGGAAAGTATAAACATTTTTAAGATATGCCTTTTTTTATAGTGTCCTATCTCGTGCGCTAAAATAGAAACGAGCTCTTGAATTGTGTGTTTTTCAATTAAAGTATCGAAAAGAACAATCCGGCGGTTTTTACCAAAACCTGTAAAAAAAGCATTTGATTTAGAAGTTCGCCGCGAAGCATCCATCTTAAAAATGCCTTTAACAAAAAATCTCTGTCGACGTGCATAGTCACTAATAGCTTCTTTTAGCTCGCCATCTTCAAGAGGGATAAATTTATTAAATAACGGCATAATTACAACAGGCGCAATAAAAATAAGGAACAGCTCAAATAAGGTTACTCCTACCCAGCATAAAAACCACCCTATATGTGGAAACCGCATAAAGAACCACACAACAAAAGAAAAGATAATACCTCCAATAATTGCCCCCAGAATAATGGTTTTAACTACATCGAAAATAAACGTTCCTATGGTTGTACGGTTAAAACCATAACGCTCTTCAATAACAAAAGTGTGATACATTGAAAAAGGAAGGTGTAAGATATAAAATAAAAGCATCAAAACACTAAGAAAAATAAGAGCTGTAATTATAGGGCCTTGATTAAACTGGCGAGCAAACTCATCGACAAAGTTAAACCCTCCGACAACAATAAACGTCAAAATAACGAAAGTAAAGAAAGTGTCTTCAATAATTCCGAAGCGGGTTTTTTCTCTTAAATACCTCTGAGAAGCAGCATACTTGTCTTCATCGTAGTAACCAACAAACTCAGGGGGCAGTGTAGTTTTAAGATATCTCAGATTAAGAATCTCTACAATTAAGTCTAATAAGTATTTTCCCAGAAGAATAACAAAAACGGCTATAAGATAAACATTCATCTCTTTCGGTTACAGAAGAGGTGCGAATACTAGTGAAACAATCGCCATAAGTTTAATAAGAATGTTCATAGAAGGCCCGGTAGTATCTTTAAAGGGGTCCCCAACCGTATCCCCTACAACACTAGCAGCGTGAGTGGATGTGCCTTTACCCCCTAAATTACCTTCTTCAATCCATTTTTTTGCATTATCCCAAGTTGCACCACCGTTAGTCATCATAATACCAAGCAGCACGCCACAGGTAGTTGCTCCTGCAAGAAACCCACCCAGAGCAGACTTCCCCAGGATAAACCCAACTAAAAGAGGGGTTATTACTGCTAAAATACCAGGAAGAATCATTTCTCCCAATGCCCCATGAGTAACAATGCCCACACAACTTGCAGTATCCGGCTTCGCCTTACCTTCCCTAAGTCCTTTTATCTCCCGAAACTGCCTTCTAATCTCAATCACCATCTTGTTAGCAGTACGACCCACGGCTTTTAAAGTTATTGCTGCAATAATAAAAGGCATAAGACCGCCGATAAGCAGACCAATTACCGTGTTAACCTCTGTGAGATTAATAAGTTTAATGCCTGCCATTCTCTGGTAGGCACTGAATAATGCCAAAGCAGTAAGAGCAGCTGAACCAATAGCAAAACCTTTACCTATCGCAGCAGTAGTATTACCTAATGCATCTAACTTATCAGTAATCTTTCTTATCTTAGGGTCTTGGCCCGACATCTCAGCAATTCCTCCAGCATTATCAGCAATGGGGCCATAGGAGTCAGTGGACATGACAATGCCAATGGTAGAAAGCATTCCTACTGCAGAAATGGCAATGCCATAAAGTCCTCCGAAACGATAAGCAATATAGATTGACGTAGCAATTGTAAGAACGGGAAGGATTGTGCTTTCAAAACCCGTAGCTAAGCCAGTAATAATTGTTGTAGCTGCTCCACTTTCACTACTTTTTGCCACCTCTTTTATGGGAGGACCACTGGTAAAAAATTCACTTTCAAGACCAATAAAAACACCTGCTAAGAGGCCACTTAATATACACCAGAAAATATCAATTTTTCCCACAATAAACTTCACTAAATAAAAGGAGGCAAAGATAAAAAGGAAACCGCTTATATACGTAGCATAACGAAGGGCTGACTGAGGATTAATTCTTTTAAGCACACCCATAGAAGATATACCAAGAAGAGAAGCTACCAATCCTGCAGCGATAAGGGTAAGAGGAAGATACATCCACTTTAAAGGAGAAGCTAACGTAGCCCCAATGGCAATAGTTGCAATAACTGAACCCACATAAGACTCAAATAAATCTGCACCCATACCTGCTGTATCGCCTACACAGTCACCCACATTATCAGCAATAACACCAGGGTTACGAGGGTCATCCTCAGGAATATTCTCCTCTACTTTTCCCACTAAATCAGCCCCTACATCTGCACTCTTGGTATAAATACCTCCTCCTACACGAGCAAATAAAGCAACTGAGCTTGCTCCCATGGCAAACCCATTTATAATGTGGGGGTCTTTAGTGAAAAGATAAACTATACTTATGCCCAAAAGCCCTAATGCAGCAACAGAAATACCCATAACCGAGCCCCCTCTAAAAGCAATACTTAACGCCTCTGGCATACCACCTGTAATTGCCCCTTGAGTAGTACGGGCACTTGAACGTGTCGCTGCCTGCATTCCAAAAACACCTGCAAGCATCGAACACACTGCTCCTGTCAAATAAGCAAACGCGGTGGACAGACTTAAAAATTTTGTTAAAACAATAAAAACTATTACCATAAAGATAGCAATTACCTGATACTCCTTTCTAAGAAATACCATTGCTCCAAGATGAATGGCATCAGCAATTTCCTTCATCTTAGAGGAACCTTCGCTTTTACGTGTAACTAAATAGTACGTGACAAAAGCAAAAATGATACCAATTAAGCCAAGAGCCGGCAAAACAAATGGACTATTGACAAACTGCATGTCTCCTCCTTTCTTACCTGAGCCTGATAAATATCTCTTTTATCTCTTTTATAACTATTTGTCAAGGAATTGTTCATCCAAATTAGAGTCTAAAGTTAATTTGCGTTGGTATATATTCTACGAGCTCCACCATCTTCTTGTAAGCTCCTGCGGATAATATTTAAATACGTAATCAAAAATAGCCTGCTTATACTCATCTTTAATGTTTATAAAATATACTCCACATTCAAGATACCAGGAATATTCCTTAGCCCATACTAACTTTCCATGCACACATAATCTCTTCTGGTGCAGAAAAATGCACAAAGAGACGGAATCATCTGGTTTAATATTAAAACTGTCTTCCTTCTCCACAATAAGACCAGCCCCTTTCATACTGATATCCTTACCTACACAAGAGAAATTAGAAGATACTCGAGGTAAAGAAACCTTAATATAACAGGGTGCCCTAAACCTTACTAACTTCCTTTTTTCCATACCCATATCTCTAGGAAAAACTGTTAATTATTTTATAATAATCTCTCCTAAATTTAAACATTTTTATTTGATTATATTCTCAAATTGTGATAAACTTTTTCTCTTACGGGTAATAAACATTTCCTTAATCTATTATTTAAAAAAGGAGCAAAAATGAAAAAAATAGGTATTATCACAAGTGGTGGTGACTGTGGAGGCTTAAATGCAGTAATTAAAGGAGCAGCACAAACTGCGTATAAGAAAGGAATTTCCTGTTTTATAATACCCAACGGTTATGCGGGTCTATACAATCTTGTTGACTTTGACAGTTTAGTAGAACTCACTCCCCAGCGTGTAGACCTGGTGGAGGCAAATCTTGCTGGTTCCGAGGCAGGCCATTCGCGAGTAAAAATAAAGAAAATTGAAGACCCCCAGAGGTATGAACGCATAAAGATGGGTTTAAAAAAGTTTAACATAGAAGGACTCGTTATAAGTGGCGGAGATGATACAGGAAGTGTAATGGTAGATCTAATCCAGCATGGAATAAAATGTGTTCATGCTCCTAAGACAATGGATTTAGATTTACAGACTTACTCTGTAGGGGCAGACTCAACAATTAATCGTATTGCTAACTTCGGACAAGAATTAAAGACTACTGGCAGAACTCACAACCGCATCATAGTTCTTGAAGTATTTGGCCGTTACGCGGGGCATACTGCCCTCAGAGGAGGCATAGGAGCTGATGCTGATGCTATATTAATCCCTGAAATCCCCACTGATTTTGACATTCTATATGAACATGTAAAAAAACGTTTCACAAAAAGAATATCGCAAAGTGATATAAAAGCAGGTACCTACCTTATAGTTGTAGCTGAAGGCATAAAAGATGCCAGCGGAAAAGAACTGATAGATGAATCAGCTGGTACCGATGCTTTTGGTCACAAAAAGTTAGCAGGAGCAGGAAAGTACGTCCGCCAAGAGTTAACGAAAAGATTTAAGAATGACCCTTCAATAAAAGAATTTATGAAAAAGGAAAAAATGTTTGTGCCACAACTTTACGAAATCCCTGAGGTAAGAGAAGTAAGACCAGGTCATCTTGTAAGATGTGGTCACTCCTCTGCTTATGATGTGAACTTTGGTAAAGAAGCAGGAGCAGCAGCTGTAATACTCTTAGAAAATGGCATAAGCGGAGTGACTATCGTAGGGGTAGAGGGAAGAAAGATTCGCTATATCAATACACAGGAAGCAATAAAACAGCGCCATGTTAATCTTGACCTCGTTGCCTTATATGAAACAATGGGAGTATGCTTCGGCAGAGAGCCTCAACCTTTCCAGCCCCAATTCGAGGAAGTAAAAGGAAACGTGGAAAGATACTTATAAACCTATTTATTTAGAGGAAATCTGAAGCGTACTAATTTTCTCAAACTTTATTGCTACCTCAAATAGACCGTTCTTTGGGAATACACGGGTAACCCTACCCATTACATAAAAAGGTTTTACCTGAGGAACAATTCTTAACTGAGCATAAACAATAGAACCTACCTGAGGTGGATTAGAACAAGAAAGCCTAATCCCACCTGCACTCATATCTATAATTTCCACTTCTCCCTGCAGTTCTTCACACATAATATTAGTTTTATCTTTGGGATTCTCCCATCTTCTGAATTGACGTTTATCTTCCATAGTTACCTCCTCTCTTAATAAGCTCCTCCTCTTTATAATTACTAAGCAATAATCATGCCATATAGTGTTTTTCTTAGTCTGTAACA
>CAYVYZ010000008.1:15290-39089 GCA_964455875.1 uncultured Planctomycetia bacterium
TTTATAATTACTAAGCAATAATCATGCCATATAGTGTTTTTCTTAGTCTGTAACATACTGATAATATTACCGTTATAACATCAGTGAGTAATTGCCTAACATAAGAAGGAAAGAAGTGTAAAAAAATCCTGAAATTGTCGAGTAATTTTACACTTTTAGATGAGGTCTCAACGGGAAACACTCCAGGACAGAAAAAGTCAATCCCAAATTATGCTACTACTTATTACTGTTTAAACTTGAACTGTTCCGATACAATCTCTGAGAGCTTGTTTAAAAAATCCTGATCCTTAAGAAGATTAAGAAACTTAGGGTTAGAAAGAAGAGCTTTATAATCTCTATTTCTTATACTCTCAAGAAGACGCTTGTCTTTAAGTATTTCTTGAAAGGAAGGATTATCTCTTAATTCCTCTAATGTCTCTTTAGCCAATGAGAGCTTGTTTTTGGAATAAGTATCCAGTATTATATTGGCATCATCTGCTGTCTCAATAATCCCTATCCCCGGCAATAAATTGTTCTCTTTTATAAAAGAGTAATAAAACGATTCTCTTAAACTGATACTTAGATAGGTACTTTTGTCTAATAGCGTAAAAGAAAAAAAGTATATACCGATGAAAATGAACAATGAGAAAATAACTCCTTTAAGTGCTCCTACTACCCCTCCTCCCATCCGAGAAAGCAAAGAAATTCTTGGGCTATCAGAAGGAGAGGTAAAATATACACTCTTAACTACTTTTATAATAATTTTAAAAATAATCGCTATAGCGATTATAACCAAAGGTACATAAAACAGGCTGCCCCCTTTTAAATAAAAGAGGTATCCTCCATATAGACTCAGCCCCATTCCTACAATGTCCAATATCTGGCCTAATATACCTGTTAGAAACCCTACAAGGGTAAAAACGCAAATAATCCCTATCAACAAATAATCAATAACGTTCATTTCTTAACGGCTAATTTTTTACCTACCGAGGGGTTAAACACTTTTTTTAACAGATGGAATAGCTTTTTAAGAATCCATAAGGAAATAACAATAAGACAAATGACAATAACAAAAGCAATCAAAGGGTGTTTGGCAATTAATACTAATATACTTATAACTATTGCGTCCTCTCCTATACTTACAAGGGAATTAGTAACTGGCCCAAGGGATGTATTTACTGCAACCCGCACGGCAGACTTTGTCAGGTGAGAATCAGCAGCAATGGCACCCCCAAAAAACGCAAAAGGCACCTTAACTATACCCATATCGGAAGCTGCCATAAAAGATAGTACTGCTCCTGCCAGAGGACGAATAAAAGTGTGAATTTAATCCCATACTAATCAACATAAGGAATTTTATCAGCAAAGAATTCTATCCCATAAAGTACAACAGCAATAAGTATAACTAAAGGATGGGAGAGCAAATTCATTTGACCAGGAAGATGTACCCACCTTATCTTCTGAGCAATACCTAAAGATGCTATGGTAAGATAGGTACTTAATCCTGAGGTGTATGAGCTACCAAGAATAATTCCTAGAGACTTTACAAGTTCCATATTGCCATTAAGTAGAAGTGAGTCTTCTTCTTACTATCTCGCTTATCTTGCGAGCATCAGCCCTAAAAGAGGTGCGGGAAATCACTTCTTTCATCACCCTACCCATTTCTTTTATGGAAGTGACATTTAGCTGGGATATGACATCATCAACAACGCGCAAAATTTCTTCTTCGCTTAGAGGCTCGGGAAGATACCCTTTTACGATTGCCAATTCTTTCTCTATGTTATTAACCAAATCTTGTCTCCCAGAGGAAGACACGCTTTCTCTTGCTTCTTCGAGCTGCTTCCTCTGTTTGTCCAAAACGCCAATAACCTCTCTATCGTCCAGTTTCTCTTTTTTTAAGCTTATAGCTCTGTTTTTTATCTGTGCTCGAATAAAGCTTAAAAAATCTGCTTTTTGTTTATCGTGACTCTTAAGAGCCTCAACATAATCCTTATAAATTCTCTCCTCCAACATAACACCACCTTCCAAAATATACTAACTTCCTGTCAGTGAGAAAAACCGTTGGTAATAGGCATACGCCTGTCTCTCCCAAATGCCTTAGGTGTAATCTTTATCCCTATAGGTGCTTGTCGGCGTTTATACTCATTCCTATCAACCATACCAATAACCTTCTTAACTAAAGTGCGCTTAATACCTTTTTTGACGATGTCGTCCAAGGATAAATCATCCTCTATATAAAATTTAAGAATAACATCAAGAATATCATAAGAGGGCAATGAGTCACTGTCTCTTTGATTAGGTCTCAACTCAGCAGAAGGAGGTCTTTTGATTATCGAAGAAGGTATAACCTTTTTCTTTGAGTATTTGTTGATATAGTTAGCTAACTTATAAACCAACGTTTTAGGGATATCGCTTAAGACACCAAACCCTCCCACCATATCACCATACAACGTGCAATATCCACATGATAGTTCGCTTTTGTTGCCGGTATTAAGAACTAAATATCCAAACTTATTGGAAAAGGCCATAAGAAGATTCCCTCTTATACGAGCTTGAATATTTTCCTCAGTTTTATCAAAAGGAAGATTTTTAAAAACATTTTTCAATGCTTTTAAATAGGCATCAAATATAGGTGTTATGGGAATGACGGAGTATTTTACTCCTAAGTTTTCACAAATCCTTTTCGCATCAGAAAAAGTCGATTCACTTGTATAACGAGATGGCATAATAAGTCCATAAACGTTGCTTTTACCCAAAGCTAAAGCGGCTAGAGATACCACAACCGCTGAATCAATCCCTCCGCTTACACCTACAATAACCTTCTTGAAACCATTCTTTCTTACATAATCATTAATCCCTAAAGAAAGGGCTTCGAAGGAAGCCTCTTCAGGAACTTCCTTTATATAGCAAGGCTTAACCTTCCGGGCAGGTAAGCTAAAGACAATAAAGTCATCCTTAAACCTCTTGGCAAACTTTAATATCTTTCCTTCTGGCGAGACAACCATACTACCACCATCAAACACAAGGTCATCCTGACCGCCCACCAGATTACAATAAAGAACGAAACAACCCAGCTCTTTTGCCGCATAAGAAAGAATATCTTTTCTTAAAGACAATTTTCCCATACAAAAAGGAGAAGCAGAAATATTTACTATAAAATCAAACTTTTTGTCTTTAAGGAGTCTTACATAATTGCTACGCCATAAGTCTTCACATATATTAACGCTAAAAGAGTAATTTTTAAAAGAGTATGCAGAAATGTCTCTGCCTGGCTTGAAATATCTTTTCTCATCAAACACTCCGTAATTAGGAAGATTAACTTTACAATACACATCTATTATTTTACCCTTATTTATAAGAGCACAGGCATTGTAAATACTACCTTCCCTTTCTGCTCTATGCACAAAGCCAACAATTGCAATTATATTCTTAGTATAAGAGGCAATCTTATGAATGGCTTTTATATTCTCTTCGATAAAGTACCTCTTAAGTAACAAATCTTGGGGAGGATATCCTACGACCGATAGTTCTGGAAAAACAACAATATCAATCTTTTCTTTATAGGCCTTATCAATCGCACTAATAATCCGCGCAGTATTGCCCTCTATGTCGCCAACCCAAAAATTACCCTGCACTAAGGCTATCTTTATCATTGGATATAAGGTAAGATAAACTTCTCAATATCGGACTTGTTGGCTGAACCGGTCTTTTTTGCAGAAGGAGTGCCTTTATTAAATACTATTAAGGTAGGGATACTCATAACCATATAGGACGAAGCTAAAGTGGGAAATTCCTCAATATTAACTTTAACAAATTTAACTTTCCCTTTTAACTTAGAAGACAACTCTTCAAGTACAGGTTCAATCTGTTTACAGGGTACACACCATGGAGCCCAAAAGTCTACAACAACAGGGACTTCTGATTTAATAACCTCATCTTCAAAACTCTCTATTGATACATTTAACATTCTTTTATTATATTTATTTTAAAGAAACATTCAACTATAAAATTATTCTTGCATAAATCTATTTATCTTAGCCCACATATAAAAAGAAAACACAACAACCAGAAGGGATAACCACTGGGAAGTAGATAGTACCCCTATGAAACCTCTGGGGTCTCCTCTAAAAAACTCAATAATAAATCTGAATATCCCATAGAGGATAAAATACAAAAGCATAATCTGACCATCAAATCTTTTATGCTTCTTAAAGAGAGATAGAACGATAAAAATTAAGAAAAGAAAAAAAGACGAGATAAGCTGAGTGGGAATAACTGGCTCACCTACCATCCCTGCAGGACTAGAAGGAGGAAAAAGCACACCTATCCAAGAAGTAGTGGGTTTCCCATAACAACATCCGTAAGAAAAACACCCTAACCTGCCTATGGCATGCCCCAGGGGAATGTAAACCCCTACTATATCCGCTATTCTTCTAAAATCCCATTCGTATCTTTTGTTAAGAATATAAAATACAACAAAACCGGTTATTATCCCTCCATAAAAAACGAAGCCACTTCTGGAAAAGAGTGTATTGAAAGGATGTTCTAAAAGCCACCTCCACTCTACCACCACATATAAAAGGCGTGCACCTATAAATCCCCAGATAACTGTCCAAAAAAACAAACTAGAAAACTTATTCTCATCCAATCTAAGCTTCTTTGCCTCCTTAAGAGAAAACCAGTATGTTGTTATTACCCCCAAGAAAACAAATACACCATAAGTATAAATAGTAATTGGACCAATCTTAAATAGTACCGGGTGCATATCTACCTCCCAACTAATAAGTAGAAACTCTCCCTTAGTGACCTTTATTTACTGTCTCCTCTCACCCAGCAACTAAGAGCAAAACTATGAACATCGCTATTCTTCAATCACTATATTAACGGGACCATCCATCTCAAGTTTTATGTCCATATGAACACCAAAAATTCCCTTCTCAACTTTTATGCCTTTTGACTCTAACACCATAATAAAATTATTATAAAGTTTCTCAGCAGCCGATGGCATCATCGCCTTCTCAAAGGATGGACGACGTCCTTTCTCTGTATTCGCGCAGAGAGTAAAATTTGAAACACACATAACAGCGTAGTTTTTATCTCTGACAGAAAACTGTAATTTGCCTTTATCGTCTTCGAATATTCTTAAATTTGCCACTTTTTCTGCTATCTTTACCAACGAATCATATGTATCCTTTCTATCTATTCCTATGAATACGACAATACCATCGCCTATAGAAGAAATGATTCTATTATCTACCCACACATCTGCTTTATGAACTCTTACAACTAACGCCTTCATATAACCTGCCCTGGTATGTTCCTCTCCTTATAAACTCTTCCTCAATCTTTCTTAGAACTCTATGTTTTTCGTTTAACCACATAGGTGCAATCAACAAATCTCTGCTAGAATCAGAAACTAATCTAAGTATTACCCACTTTGAAGGAATAAGCTCAAGAAAACTTATAAGAATATCAATATATTCATCTTCTCCTAAAAGAGTAATTTGTCTTTTTGTGTACATCTCCTCTAATACTGTATCTTTTACTACGTGCAAACAGTGAAGTTTTAAGCCCCATAGGGGCATTTTAGAAAGAATCTTGGCGGTATTAAGCATATCCTCTTTTCTCTCACCCGGCAAACCCAATATAATGTGAGCAGCAACGTGTATATTTTTGTATCTTGTAGTTAATTCTACGGCTTTTTCAAAGTCACTAAATGTGTGGCTGCGATTAATCTTCTCTAAAATTTTATCATTTACTGTCTGTAAGCCGTACTCGATAAATATCTCGTATCTAGAAGAAAAACTATTTATTAGCTCAAGTTTTTCTACGTTGATGCAATCAGGGCGTGTGGAAATAGCAATACCTACAATATTATTGAATTTACGCACTATACTGTATTTTTCTTTAAGAATATTAACGCTGGCATAGGTGTTGGTAAAACTCTGAAAATAAACAATAAACTTCTCTGCCTTATAACGCCTCTTTACATATTCCATAGACTTAACTATCTGATCTTCTAGTGATAACCTTCTATTGCCAGAAAAATAGCTGAAAGCTTTGTTATTACAGAATATACACCCTTTTCTACTTAATGTTCCATCCAGATTAGGACAACCGAACCCCCCATCAATACTTAGACGATGAACACGACCACCAAATTTCTCCTTCAAATAATTGTTGAATGAATAGTAATTACCCATTCCGATTTCTTCTCTCCATCAAGCTATAGATACAGCCACAATAATTTTGATGATAAACTTTATGTTTTTTGGCTAACTCGTTCGTTTTCTTAAAACCATCTTTCTTTTTAAAATCTATTTTTAAAAAGCTTTTTCTACTTATCTTTTCTCCTTCTTCAAATATTTTTCCGCTCCTTTTGTGAGGACTAACAGTTAAAGTGGTAGTGAAGTATTCAAAACCCAGTTTTCTGCTCAACGAATAAGCTTCCTCCAGACGCATCCTATAACAAAGCGAACATCGCTTTCCCCCTTCTGGTTCTTCTGCATAGTTCTTACACAACAAAAACCACTCCTTAGGATTATACTTACCTTCGATAATCCTCACGTTCATTACTTCTCTTACAATACTTAGAGCATCTTTTCTCTTCTCGTATTCTTCTTTAGGATGGATATTAGGATTATAAAAAAATCCTTCAACATAAAATCCTTCATTTCTAAGCCTCTCGATACACGCAAAAGCGCATACACCACAACATATATGCAAAAGGACTCTCTTCATATATCCTATTCTTGACCCTCAAAATATTCCTCTATAGTAATAAACGAAACTTCTTTTTTGAGCTGAGATAATTCTTCCCTAAAAACTTCTAAGATTACTTCTTGAGGAAAAACAGCAACAATTATTTTCCTTTTATTTTTTGCTATATCTATAATCTGATGTAACCTCTGTTTTGCTTCACGGCGGTCGGAAGAAAAATCTATGTATTCATCAACATATCCTGTCTTCATTCCTAATTCTTGCGCTGTCTTAAGAAAAAGCGAATCTGAAGATGTGGTGTTATCTATAAAAAAAAGATTTCTCTCTTTTATCTCCTCCAGGATAAACCTCATAAAAGACACATCCTTGACTTTTAATTCCCCGTAGGGAACCACACCATTTGCTATCCTCACAGAATTCAAATAATAACGCAATAGCCTTTTCACCTGGTAGTGGTTTAAAGAAGGGGTTATAAAATGGCACTTCCCTTTATGGAGCCTTTTAAACTCTTCGCCCCCCAAAGGAAGATCAATAAGCACACTGAAACCGCACCTCTTTGCAATGTAAGCAATATTTTTGGAAAATTTTAGGCCAGGAATAACTGCAACGCTAACCGGTATGTTAAAAGAATAAATCTCCCTTAAATCATTTACACTGTCTCCTAAGCCATTGAAGATAAGAGAAATTCTTGGATGAGATAATTTCGCTTTAGTATCTGCAACAATACCATTCCTCTTCAGCACAAATGAATCTTTTCTTTTTAAGAAGCGGGTATAGTAATTGTAGATAAGAAAGATACACACAAATACCAGAGCTATTATTCTTACGGCTTTATTCACTGTATATATCAAGAAATTTTTTGTATGCTTTATGAGGCGATGTTGCTTTTAATATAGCACTGCCTACACAAACATAATCTACCCCTATGTTCTTTATTATTCTTACATTGTCTAATTTTACCCCACCGTCTATACCTGTCTTCTTATGAGGATATATCCTCCTAAAATTTCTTATTTTATCAAGCACAGACGGTATAAATTTCGAGCCATAAAAACCAGGAACAACAGACATAAAAAGAATTAAATCAACTTTATTCACTAAACTCTCAAACTCATCTAAAGAAGTGGAAGGATTTATAGCCAATCCTACACCGAATCCCTTTTTTCTTATCTCCTCGATGATATACTCCTTTCTATCCTCAATCTCAAAATGAAAAATAATTCTTTCTGCGCCAAAATCTTTAAAAGCATCCAACCATTCTAAAGGATTATTAACCATAAGATGAGCTTCACAGCGCAACCTGCTTTTTAGCCCCCTAATTTCATCTTTATCAAGACTGTAAGAAGGAACAAATTTACCATCCATAATATCTATTTGCACAAAATCTGTAAACTTACTACAAACATCAAACATCTGCATTAGCTCATTCTTATCATTAGTAAGCAAAGCAGGAACAATCATAGGATAGCCTCCTCAATTTAATTTCTAAAAAACGTCTTTAGTATATTAACAACTTTCTTATTAAGTGAAAAATTTACCGTCCTCCAGGAATTAACAATATCTTTCTTTTTCTTCTTCCACATATTTAAATAATTTTCCCAACCAAACACAGGACCTTCCCGACATATAAACTCCCTGTTAGGCAAATATTGATATATACCGTTAGGAAACACATATCCATACACTGCTTTATAAGTCCAATAGGTGTAGCTAAAAGAGTATTCGTCAAACACCTCTAAAAGGTCATTTAAGTATTCCAGTTCTCCCGAAGAATTATTTCTATAATTTATTCCAAACTCCCCTACAAAGAGATTAACTTTATTGCGTTTAGCAAAGTCATAATAGGGTTTAAGATAGTTATGAATCCTGTTTTTATTCCACACTACTTTATCTATCTTTCCGGGATAGAACAAGCCAGGGATGAAGTTAAAGACAAAATTAAGAGGCTGATAGACATGGATACTTATATCTATATTATCCTGCATCAAGCTATTAAGAAAATCTATACGCTGTGCCCATAAATTGCCTTCTAAAATAATTACATGCTTTTTATCTATACTTCTTATTAATTTAATAACCTCGGCATAGAACTTCTTTAGAAGAGAAAGCTTCTTTTTCTCTATAACCGGCTCATTTAATATATCATAGCCGTATATAGCCTCCTCATCCTTATACCTATCTGCAATCCTCTCCCACAGATTATATGTTTTTTTACGCAAAGAGGTGTTTTCCCAAAGGAAAGCTTTTCCCTTACTGTCAGCGTGCCAATCACAATTCTGGCTTCCATAAGCAGCATGCAAATCAAGAATGATTTTCAACGCATACTTTCTTGCCCAACTTACTGCTCTATCTAAATAGTAAAATTCTCTTTTCTCATAACCTTTCTTTACCTCAAAAATACGGCAATTAAAAGGCAAACGTATGCAATTAGCACCCCATGAAGCGATGCGTTTAAAGTCGTCTTCTGTTATAAAATTATCATAGAAACAATTTTCAAACTCAACCAATTGGTTTTCTCCGTATATTTTCTTGAATCTGTCCTTAAATTCCTGCTCAGGGATATTTCTTCCTCCTAAAAGATAACCTTCCATAAGAAGCCAACCACCAATATTTACACCTTTCAGTCTGTTATCCTTCATAACTACACATACTTGTATCTTAACGACTTCTTTTTACCCCTATTTTTTTGCAATATTTTCCAACCCTACAGCGGCTACACCAAGGAGAAACAGGGGTGCATACGTTTTGACCAAAAGAAACTAAAAGTGTATTTAATTTTATCCAGTAACGAGAAGGAATAATCTTCTTAAGACGCTCTTCAGTCTCGTAAGGATTGGATGTCCTCACCCATCCCAAGCGGTTGGATATTCTATGGACATGGGTATCTACACATATCGCTGGTATTCCGAAGCCTAATCCAAGAACTAAATTAGATGTTTTTCTCCCTACCCCCTTGAAAGAAAGGAGAATCTCTTCTTTATCGGGGATCTTTCCTCCATAATGTGAAACAAGACGGTGCCCAATGCCTTTCAAAATCTTAGCCTTATTTCTGTAGAAACCAACTGGATAAATAAGTTTCTCTAACTGTTTCTGAGAATATCTCAATAAATCCTGTGGCTTCCTAACTACTTTAAAAAGAGAATTACTTGCCTCTTCGGTAACCCTGTCTTTAGTGCGTAAACTAAGAATACAGGAAACTAATATCTTAAAAGGATCTCTATGCCTGTAGGAAATCTTTGTAACGTAAGGAACCTCCTTACTCTTTAAATACCCCTCTATCAAAGTTAATATACGCACATATGGGTTAATTTTAGACATATAATTAGCTGTCTACAAAGAGTATTGCCTTTTGTATGGACAAAGATAATCTCTTGGCCAATGTTCACTGATTATTTCTCTTATGGGGACACATCTAAATATCTCTCCGCTCTTAGTTACTCTTATGCCAAAACGGGAATGATAAATTTCGCAGAAATATCTGCCATTCTCGTCTCTCTTGAGGTGAATACACGGGTCGTCATAGGCGCCACAACAAGCACCACAACGTTGACATAAAGATTCGTATTCTTTTTCTTTCTCCTCTAAATACCTATAGTAATCCATCCCTTTATTTTAAATATCAGATATACCAATTATACCAGAAGAAAAAAAATTTTTAATTTTTTTCTTGCAAAATAGCTATTTTTTGCTTAAATATTATGTGAAAAAATTATGCATTCCGAAAGGAAGAACAAATATAGGGGGGATGAAAAAAGAGTTTTGTTCTACTAACGGTTATATAAAATATGCGGGTATCCATCTTATAGTAGAACTATGGAAAGCACAAAATCTCTCCTCTCTTCCCAAAATAAGAGAAATCCTTAAGAAAGCAGTTCAAGCCTGTGGCGCTACTCTCCTTAAAATTGATCTTCATAAATTCACTCCTTACGGAGGAATTTCGGGTGTTGCAATCATCCAAGAGTCTCATATAAGTATCCATTCCTGGCCAGAATATAAATATGCGGCGATAGACATATTTGTCTGTGGAGACGTCGACCCTTATAAAGCTATACCTGTATTGAAAAAAGAGTTTAAACCTAAAGAACTTCAGGTTATGGAGGTAAAAAGAGGTTTATTCTGATGTGGTTTTACGAAAGTCTATATCCTGATATAAAAATAGGCGTAAAAGGAAATCGTTTATACGAGAAAAAGACAGCGTATCAAAACATGAGAATATACTCTACTTCTCGCTTCGGAAGAATGCTAACTCTTGACGGAGCTATTCAAACCACAGAAAAAGATGAATTCATCTATCACGAAATGCTTACCCATCCTGTATTACTTACTCACCCGGACCCTAAGAAAGTCCTTGTTGTTGGTGGAGGCGACGGAGGAGCCATACGAGAAATATTAAAACATAAAGTAGAAAAGGTTTATCTGGTGGAAATAGACAAAGAGGTAGTTGATATATCAAAGAAGTATCTTAAGAAAATATGCGGCAATGCATTTTCAGATAAACGTGTTAAGTTCATTGTTGATGATGGAGCTAAGTTTATACAAAAAACAAAAGAAAGATTTGACATAGCTATTGTTGATTCCCCTGACCCTGTAGGACCGGCAAAGGTGTTATTCTCGAAGAAATTTTATACAAATATCTACTCAGTGTTAAATAGTAAGGGAATTATGATAAGACAAAGCGGCTCCACTGTGCTACAAAAGGAAGAGTTAAGAATGAATTACAAAATATTAAATAAAATATTTCCTTATGTGACTGTTCAAATAGCAGCTATCCCTACTTACATTGGAGGATTTTTCAGTTTCCTTATTGCCTCAAAGAACATAAATCCGTATAATTTTGATATAGAGAGAATAGAAAAAAAGATAAAGAAAATAAAACTAACAACCAATTATTACAATTCTTATATTCATGTAGGAAGCCTACTTTTACCTACGTATGTAAGGAGGCTTATATTATGAAAAGGAAAGTCTACGGTTATGAGCTTATCATGGACCTTTACGAATGTGATAGAAAGATTATCACTTCGCGCAAGAAATTAAAAGAATATGTAGATAAGCTGTGTAAGCTTATCAAGATGAAGAAATATGGCAAGACACTTCTTCCATATTTTGGAGAAAGACAGGAATATACTAAAGGGTATTCTCTTGTCCAACTTATTGAGACAAGCTCCATAACGGGCCATTTTTCAGATCTCTGGGGTACAGCTTATATAAATATTTTTTCCTGTCAGAAATATGACCACAAGAAAGCAAGAAAGTTCACTCAAGAATTTTTTAAATCCCCCCGTATAAGAAGCCGCTTTATCATCAGGTAAGACAGACCGTACACCAGGTCACAAAGTCACCACGTTATACACAGATTAGCACAGAAATTTGTTCGGCTTCGCCTCACGCCATATGTGTCGCTTCGCTCGCGTCACACATAGTCATACAGTAGTCATACGTTGTGGTTGCCAATGGATTTTATGTAATTGTTAATCTTTACCTGAACTTAATGCTAATTGACAAGTTTTTAAATCTTCGGATCTTTTATTTCTTAATCTTACAACAACTGTATGACATGCCGACGCCAGTCGGAACGTATGACTATCGTATGACACCAACACAGTGAACTTATGACTATCCTTTATACGCTATACGCTAATCGCTATCCGCTATTTTCAATCATCTTATGATTACACTCCTTCGCGCGGGTGACTTTGTGTCATGGTGACATTGTAACCTTAACTATCCGCTATCTGTCTTTTACTACACCCTACACCCTATACCCTAATTCTATTCACTATTTACCACCTCAAGACCGACGGGCAACTGAGGGATAATTTCTTTTTTTAACCTTTCAAAAGATACTTCTTCTGTAAAATAGAAGGTGACCTCCACGTTGCCCTCTACACCTAGTTTAAGAGCCGGCGATAAACTCATCTTCAGATGAGGGTTAAACCCACGGGTAAAATAAAGGGGTAAGCTCGTACGACGAAGGGCACGCTCAAGAATTCTTACTATATCAAGCTGGGAAAAGTAAACCATCCTGCCACTTTTACGAAAAACAACTTTTACTCTCTTTTTATCATCCTTCATAGTGCCCTACTCTTTCTTTGTATCTCTACAGAAAGCGGGAAGAGAAATATGTGACCAGGGATACGTATCTCTCTTTACCAAATATTGGTACATATCAATCCCCCAATAAGAAAAGGCTTCCCTCCAGAGACTAACATCGGTGGAATTTCTCTGGCCATCGCGGACAGAAGTAAATACACGATATATAACCTTGCTTATCTCTCTATCGGCACGCGAAATTACTGCCTCTAAAATACTCTCTTCTACGCCAGAAATAGATATCTTTATGTTTCTATTACGGCTCAACATATTCAAAATATTCCTCCTGCGAGAATAAAGTATACTTTCCTCCTTCATCTCTATATCCTCAAAGGGAGAAAACGGTTTAGGAATAAACACATTGGCACTAAAGTTAATCCTTAATCCAGAAACACGCTGTAGTTTATGCACAAGTTGCCCTATTGCTTTAATATCTTCTTCGCTTTCAAAAGGAAAACCAAACATAAAATACAACTTTATATGTTTGTAGTTTAACCCTCTAAGAATACGTGCTGTTTCCATGATAGCATCAATGTTTATTTTCTTCTCTATCTTTTCACGTAAATCAGATGTAGCAGCTTCCACGGCAAAAGTAGCAGAAACTTTTTTAATGGCATTAAGAAAACGGTAAAGCTTTCCTACTAAAGCATCCTCAACACGCAAAGAAGGTAAAGATAATCCAATACAGTTTTTTTCAAGATAAGGAGCAATTTCTGAAAGCAACTCTTCAATATAGGTGTAGTCAGAAGCAGAAAGAGCAAGCAAAGAAAGGTTTTCGTAGCCGCTACTTCTATATATACTATATATAAGACGCTTCACTGTCTCAACTTTCCTCTGACGGTAAGGAAAATATAAACACCTTGCCTGACAAAACTTACACTTGTTGGGACAGCCTCTTGCAATCTCAATCTGAGCCCGATCATGAACAATGGAAGTATAAGGAGTAAGCCACTTTACAGGGTAAAATGATACATCAAGGTCTCGCACATAAACTCTCCTTACGGGTAAGATAGCATACTGATACCTTTTCTCAATACAGTACTTATCCTTACTTCGGTAAACATTATAAAAGGAAGGAACATAGAAACCTTCTATCTCTGCCAGCGCTTTTAGCCTTTCTTCCTTACAGGAATATTTTCTTAAAACATTCAGAAAATCCTCTGCTACCTCTTCAAACTCACCTAAAATAAATAAATCAATAAAAGGAGCTATGCTCTCCGGATTAGCTACCCCTCCCCCTATAACAATGGTATCCTTTCTTTCAGAACTCACCACTTCTATACCACCAGCATCAAGCATACGTAACACATTTACATAATTCAACTCATAACTTAAATTGAACCCCACAACATCAAATTCCTTAAGAGGCACTCCTGTCTCAAGAGAAGTTAAATACTTTCTATTGCACCTTAAATATGCAAAATAATCTTCACCAGGCAGAAATGCCCGCTCACAGACAACATCATCAAAACTATTAAGAAGTCCGTAAACTATACGAAGACCAAGATTGCTCATTCCCACTTCATAAAGGTCGGGATAGCACACACAAATTTTTATTTTGTTGCTATGGGGCTTTTTGATAGCGTTCCATTCCCCATTAAGATAACGTTGGGGCTTATGAAAATTAATCCAATCTACCATTGACGGCTTATATTAAAGAAAATCCCTATGAATATAGCAGTAATTATGAGGTGGGTTCCTCCATAACTCAGCAATAAAAGCGGCAGACCAACTACGGGAACAAATCCCATTGTCATTCCTATGTTAATAAAAACATGAAGGAATAAAATAGAATATATACCCACACAGAGAAACTGGGCAAAGCTATCTTTTATATGTTCAATCTTCTTATAAATAACTCTTAAGATGAAAAAATAGAGAAAAATGAGCACCAGACACCCCAAAAAGCCAAACTCCTCTGCAACCACAGTAAAAATAAAATCAGTGTGTCGCTCAGGAAGAAAATTAAATTGATTCTGGGTTCCAGAAAGAAATCCTTTACCCGCAAGCCCTCCTGAACCAATAGCAATCTTTGATTGAATTATCGTATACCCTGCTCCTAAAGGGTCAACATTAGGGTTAATAAACACTGCTATTCTTTTCTTCTGATAATCCTTTAGAAAATGCCAAGCCAAGGGAGACAAAATAACCCCTGCTATAAGTATAGCAACAAAATATCTTTTTTTTGTCTTCGACGATAATCCCATGACAAAAAAAAGCAAAAATAGTATAGCGGCCGTTCCTAAATCAGGCTGTTTAAATACCAAAAAGGCACTTATAAGAACAAGAAACAATGGGAATAAAACTTTATTTAAGAAAGAAAAAGAAGCTTCCTCGCTAAACATTCGCGCTAAGACTAGAACAATCGCCAACTTAGAGAACTCCGAGGGTTGAAAATTGATACCAAAAAAAGAAAACCAACGTTGAGCACCCATAATTTCTTTGCCGAATATCTTTACAGCAATTAAAAGAATAACGCTTAACCCATAAATCAAAAATGCTGTATCAAAATAAAACCTGTAGTTTATAAAAGAAACTATCCAGATAATAATCCAGAAGATTAATATCCAAAATATCTGGCGGTAAAAAATATTTTTATATTTAAATTCCCCTCCTTGATGCAAACTACTGTACAGAGAAGTTAAACTTATGATGTTCAATATAACCAAACATATAATTAATGTCTTATTGGTTGTTAATTCTAACATGAGCTTTAGTGTTAATTAATCCTTCGCCTTTAAGACGAGATAGGAACTTATACGCTACTCCTAGAGCCTCGTGACTTGAACCTGCATTCTCCAAGCATATACATATACTATACTTGGGATTGTGATAAGGGAAAAAACCCACAAACCATCCATGGGGTTTTCCTGGATTCTGGGCTGTGCCTGTTTTACCAGCGATACCCAGATATAAAGAAGAAAGCATATGAGCGGTGCCAGTGCTCTTAGATACAACTGCCCTTAAACCTTCCTTTACTATTCTTAAGTTATAAGGGGAAATATTAAGATAATTCTTCCTTACAAATAAAGTCTCTTTATCTGCCACCTTCTTTATAAGATGGGGAGTAACAATATATCCTCCGTTAGCAAAAACAGTTATAGCAACCAATGCCTCAAGAGGTGTCGCTTTCAAATACCCCTGGCCAATAGAAGTATTTACGGTATCACCTGTAAACCATATTCTCTTCTTGTATCTACGTTTCCATCTCGGAGTAGGAACAAATCCTTTACTCTCGTAAGGTAAATCTATGCCTGTTTTTTTATCCAGACTAAACTTCTTAGCCCAATGAGATATCCTTTCGATTCCCAGCCTTAACCCTAGATTATAGAAAAAAACATTACAGGAATGAGCTAAAGCTTCTGTAACATCTTGAGAGCCATGTACATCCCAACAAGAAAATTTAGTCCCAGCTAACATAAAATATCCGGGACAATTAAAAGTAGTGTTTTTCGTTATAACCTTTTCTTCCAATCCTGCAGTTGCCATTATTGGTTTAAAAACAGAACCCAAAGGGTAGGTAGATTGAATAGCTCTATTAATTAAAGGCTTTCTCTTGTCAGAAAATAACTCTCTAACCCCCTGCCCTTTTGTCATGTTATTAAGGTCGTAAGAAGGACGAACACATAAAACAAGAATCTCGCCATTGTTGGGATCCATAAGGATAACAACCCCTTTATATCCCGATAATGCCTCATAAGCAATCTTCTGCATACGACTGTCTATTGTTAAAGTAATACCTTTGCCTTTCTGGGGTAACTGTTCTCCCAGAAAACCCACAATTCTTTCCTGCGAGTCAACCTCAACAAGCTTACCACCATCTTCTCCTCGCAAATAGCTATCATAATACTGCTCTACCCCTAAAAACCCTACTCTTTGAGAAGGAGTGTATCCATAATTCTTAAGTTTATCATACAAAACTTGAGCTTTCTTTACATATCCTAACACATGGGAAAACTCATAACCGAAAGGATAAAAACGTATGGGAATCTCTTTAATCATCACATTATCCCCAAATTTTTCTTTTATGTGCAGCGCCTCTTCTTTGGATACATTATCCATAATCACAGTAGGAGAAAATAAGCTCTTTAGATTACGGTTATAATTATCAATGATATCTTTTTCCTCCACCCCTAAGAAACTGGCTAACTCAGAAAATAACCTCCTTTTTCTATTGCGTATCTGGTAGGGAATAACTGCTATGCTGAAAGTCGGCTTATCAAAAGCTAAAAGAGTATTATTTCTATCTAATATAGACCCCCTTATTGTATCTTGGGGTATTACCCTTATATAGTTTGCTTTTGAGCGCTTTAAGTAATAATCTCCTCTAATAATCTGATAATAAAATAGTCCTCCTATAAGAAGGATAAAACCTACCCACGTTACTCTTCTTATTACTCTTGTATCCATTCTTTTAAAATGAATTTAATAAGTAAAAAAGTAAATAAAGAATAGATAATAAAATTGAAAGAAAACATCAACGAGACCCCCCCACTCATAAAAGCGCCAAAAACAAGATTGAAGATAACAGCCACTAACACAACAAGAAAATCAAAGATAGGCTTATCGCTCAAATGCTTTAAGAAAGCCTTTATCAGTACAACAGTAAGAACCAATCCACAAGTAAAAAATGGCAAAAAATTTATAGACAAGGCATCTTTTACAAGCCCAAACAAAACAGAATAAAACAGTGCAAAACTAAAATCAAGATAAAAAGCCGCAAAAATTATTCCTACCATAAGAAAATCCGTCTTAAAAAGGTAGTCAAAATGAACCGTCATATCAAGTAAAAACAAAACAAACAGCAGTATGAATATTTTTAACCTTATATTTCTCATTGAACAACAAAAACTATACGGGAGGGATAAAATTTGGAATACGGCTTAACAGTAATATCCATAAAAAAACTATTCGGTGATTGAGTTATCTTCATAATCTCTCCTATCAAAAATTCTCTATCTAAAGAATATGACACTGCAAAAACTTTATCGCCTTTCTTAATCTCTGTACCATTATCAATAAAATACACCTTAAGCCCACCATAAAGTGTACCCCGCAGAAGCCCCAAATTGTTTCTTATTCTAACCGTAACAAAAAAATCAGGGTCATTGATAAGAGTTGCCTCTAAAAAATTGCTATAAACTTTAGAGACTCTTCCTATTAAAAATCCCTTTTCGTCTAAGACAGGAAAACCTTCTTTAAAATTACTATTCGAGGGAGTTTTAGCAAAAATGGTTCTCTTAAAACGGGAAGGCATTATACTTATTACCCTTAAAGGAACAATATTCAACTTATGGGTCTCTTTAAATTTTAAAAGGCTCCTTAATCTTTCATTCTCTTTCTTTATATCTTTACAAGCCTTTCTCTCTAGAGAGAGACGTAAATTCTCTGCCTTCAAAGTAGCTATCATATTCTTTAATTTACTTTGGGGAACAAGAAAATTACTATAAAAATACAAAAATGTATCTTTAACAAACCCTTTAAGTAGAAGATATACTACAATCGTAAGAATGACTAATAGAGAGGCACCGAATTTTGATTTAATAAATTTAGAAGGTAGATACAAGAGAGATTTGTTTTAAAAACTTGTGTTCTTCTAAGATTTTGCCAGTCCCCAACGCTACTGCTGTTAAAGGGTCATCAGTAGTAAAACAGGCAAGCCCTGTTTCTTCTGATATCAATTTATCTAAACCTTTTAGCTGAGACCCTCCTCCACAAAGAACAATTCCACGCTCAATGAGGTCAGCCGCTAATTCCGGAGGAGTTCTTTCTAAGGTTACCTTCGCTGCTTCCACTATCTCTTTTAAAGGTGCCTGAAGAGCTTCTCTTATCTCTTCGGAACTGACACGAATAAATTTAGGCAGGCCAGTGATAAGGTCCCTACCACGAACCTCTATTGTAAGTTCCTCCTCAAGGGGCCAAGCAGAACCAATCTTTATCTTTATTTCCTCGGCAGTACGTTCTCCGATCATAAGATTATAACTCTTTTTCATATGTTCAATTATAGCCTCATCCATCTCGTCGCCAGCTACTCTTATGGAACGAGCATAGACAATCCCCCCTAAAGAAATTACTGCTATCTCAGTAGTACCGCCTCCAATATCAATAATCATGTTGCCCTGAGGCTCAGCAATAGGAAGACCCACTCCAATTGCAGCAGCAATAGGTTCCTCTACAGGAATAACTTCTCTTGCTCCTGCTCTTATGGCAGAATCTTTGACTGCCCGTTTTTCTACCTCCGTAATACCTGAAGGCACAGCAATCACTACTCTTGGACCTACTATTACTTTTCTGGGATGAACCTTTTTAATAAAATGGCGTAGCATACTTTCAGTAATGTCAAAATCAGCAATTACTCCGTCTTTCATTGGCCTTATAGCCACAACGCTACCGGGAGTCTTTCCTAACATTTTCTTTGCCTCTTCACCCACCGCCCATACATCTTTTGTATTCTTATAAATTGCAACCACTGATGGTTCACACAGAACAATACCCTCTCCCTTTACATAGACCAAAGTGGTAGCAGTACCTAAATCGATACCAATATCGTTAGAAAATGCTCCAAAAAGATTATTAAATTGCCTCAAGATTAAACTTAAAGTCTTTCTCATCTTACTCTGGGGGCATTTTTATAGTAAAAATATAACAAAGGGGAGAGGGCTTGTCAATAACAACTTTAGATAGTTTATGTCCCAAATTTTACCCCAGTAAGAAACCCTTTCTCAGTCTTCTTCTGCCATACCACGCGGGCATAGGTATCAATGGGGCCAGACTCCTCACCTGGAAGTTCAAACCTCAGCTCTAAGATACTTCCGACAGGAATCTCCTTATCCAAAATAATACACAGGCCTCCTTCACTAATATTATATGTAAGACCTTCCCCCCCGCAGGGAGTAACAACCCGATAGCTTAGCTTTGTAACTACATCTTTTCGAGGGTATCTACGTCGTTCACTCTCTTTTCTTTCTTTTCTTTCTTCCTCCATTACTACTCCTTATGGCTATAAACTTCTCTTTGTTAAAATTTTAACATTATCTACAATAAAAATAAAGAGAAAAAAGACCGCATAAAGACTAATCATCTTAAAGGAAACATTAGCCTTAAGAGGATACTGTTTTCTATCACAGGCAGGATTTAACAGTACAACTCCTATGTTATTTTCATAAGCTACAACAAGATTTAGTTTTTTTATCCAATATCTAAGCTTACTAAAATCTGGTTTAACCCACACAATAGCCTTTGCAAAACGATAAGTAGAAACTTTCCTGAAGCTTTTTACTTCTACCATTATAGAAGACGAGGTAGGTCTGTTACTAAAAGCAGCTATAATCTGAGAAAAGGCAGGAATATTGGAAGAGACTATATCGTTAGGCTGAGTATATCTTTTAACTGCCTCTATTAATGGATTATAAAATTGAGGAGAAAAAAGCGTATTAAACTCAAACATGTCAATAAATTTGCCAGAAGCAAAATTATAATATGTAGAATTAAACAGACTATATCTTACTTTTCCATTGTTCAAATCAAGGGTAGGATGAAAAAAGAAAAAAGAAACAACCATAGATATAACTATTAAAAGTCTCTTATTAAAAGAAAATTTATTTATTACGCTGTCCCAAAAATAAGCAATCAGCATACACAGACCCAATATCCCCTGAGCAGAAAAGAACCTATAAGGGTATTTAAAAAACACTATTAAACCACCAACAGTATAGCCCAAGAATACAAGATTAAAGAAATCTCTCCTTTTACGAAAATAAACAAGCGCAATTATTCCTAATAGTAAAATGATAATACTGTAATGGACAAACTTAACTTCTCTTAATATGGTCAAGTTTACATAAGAAATATATTTAAGTTCATGGATAATGAAAGGACTAGCCAATGAAACGGCCCCAAAAGCTACCAATAACGGGTTTTTTCTTTCTATGTTATTAAGCAAACAAACCACCAATAAAGAAATTACAAAAATCCAAGGGATCCCTGCGTGTGTATAAAAAGAAAGGGATAAAAACAACATACTTGATATTATCTTTTTCCTCTTTAAAAAATGCCAGCTTAAGATTCCAAAAATAATCGCTAAAGAAGCGGGAATGTTACTAGTGACGGAAGAATAGAAAGAAAAAAAGCTGCTTGATATTACAAGAAGAAAAAAAGAGAAAAAAGGAGATATATCTTTCCTAAAAATATACCAAAGGGTAAAAAAGAAAAGAGGTAATATTGCTATCTCTGTAATTCTCAATACCGTAAGACCATCTATACCAAGCGATATCAAACATACAAGAATGAAATGATAAAAAGGAGGGTATAGATGGGGTCTTCCTGCTGGCGAAAAATCCCACCAGTCTATAGAAGTCCATCCCCCTGACTTAATAAATCCATGCGCACAGGACAAATGATAATAAGCATCAATAAACTGAGGAAGATAGTTAAAGCGCATCAAAGAAAACACAGTAATCAAGACAAGCAGGCTTACACTCAGAATATCATAGATGTTAGATTTCTTTGACTTATTCATATTTTACCTTCCAAAGATATAAACCATAGGCAGGTGCGGGTTTATTGGTATAAGGTATCTTTTTATTTAATATATCCTTCGCCTGCTTTAAACTAATTTTACTCTCTGAGACCCTAACCAAGAACATAACAATGTTTCTTGCCATATTTCTTAAGAAACCTGTTGCCTCCATATCAATGTATACATAGCTTCCCTTTCTTTTTATGTTGATATTCAACATTTTCCGTATGCAACTTTTGTATTTGGAAGCCTCTTTTGCAAAACAGGAAAAGTCCTTTTCTCCTTTAAGATATAAGGAAGCTTTTTTCATTCTCTCTATATCTATCTTCTGAGGTATATGCCATGCATACCTATTTAAAAACACAGAAGGCTCTTTTCTGTTGAAAATAATATAACGATAAATTTTTGACCTTGCGCTGAAACGCGCATGGAAGCTTAACGGAACTAACCTAACTTTTTTAATTCTTATATCATCGGGAAGAAATGCATTTAAGGCGTTCTTTATATTCTTAATGGGAATCCTTGTGTCAATCTTAAAGTTGACACATTGAGCTTTTGCATGAACTCCTCTATCAGTTCTTCCTGCATATATTACTCTTATATTCTCACCAAAAAGCTTCCTCAATGCGTTTTCAACCTTTCCCTGAACAGTTTTTGTTCCTAAAATCTCGCTTTTAACTGTTGAATTATTCTGTATCTGCCACCCAAAGTAGTTACTTCCATCATAACTAATTTCTAAGAATATATTTTTTATCATTGTCTAACTCCACCATAAAGAAGTAAAAGAAGGTAAACCTTAGGTAGGTCTTTCTACGGTTGCTATACAATTCCTTCCCCTACGCTTTGCTTTATAAAGCGCGTCGTCAGCCCGCTTGACAATACTATTCTCATCGTCACCATCTCTAAAGACAGAGACACCTATACTTACTGTTACTTTATAAATATTATCTTGGTCTCTTACTAAATGACGCTCTATATTACTCCGTATCTTCTCCGCAATAGATAATCCCCCTTCTATAAACGTTCCTCGCAATATTACAATCATTTCCTCGCCGCCGTAACGAGCACTAACATCTGAACTGCGCACAGAAATCATTAAAACTTTTGCTACCTGCTGAAGAACTAAATCCCCAACATGATGGCCATAAGTATCGTTAAACTTTTTAAAATGGTCTATATCAATCATTAATATACAAAAAGCATGGGCTAAATCACTATTTGCCATAAGACATTCCGTTTTAAGAAGCATATTAAAGTACCGAATATTATATAAACCCGTAAGTTCATCTGTAATAGCTAAGTTAAAGAAACTTTTTCTCTCTATTGATATACGAGCAAAGTTATAAGTCCCCACAGCTATATAACTGCCAAACAGAGAAAGTAAAGGACAGGCGATATCAATCATAATTCCCTTCCTAAAAAGGAAATACCCTAAAATAACAACCACTATCACGGAAACAAGAGACAGAATCTCACGTAAGGGCCTTTCTTCTGAAATCAATAAGGGAGGCAGTAAGGCAAGTATATAAATAAATATCAGGGTAGCCCATAAGGGGGCTGTCTTTATAAATTGCCTCTCTATAATGTTATTTATTGCTGTAATCGTTGCTCCTACCCCTGGATACTCTGGCTGAAGAGGTGTGGGTTTTATATCATAAAGCCCCATAGCTGTAACTGCTACAATACATATACTGTCTTTAAAAGGCGTTGTATCAATCGATGGTTGTTTACCTTCTAGGTAATCTTTGTAGGCTCTCAGAACATCTATAAAAGAAAAATGTTTAAAAGTATGCTTCCACTTTCCCACCCAGTTAATTAACATCTTATTTCCATCTACCAAGGGAATATTAATTGTCTCCTTATCATTACCGATAGTAAGATACTTCTTGTCTATCTTTTGTATCCGCATATTCAAATAATCCATAGCTATCCTCAAAGCAATATGCAAATGAATACCTTCTTTATCTATAAAGAACAAAGGTATTCTTCTCAATACACCATCAATATCAGGATATACGTTTATAGAGCCAACTCCTTTTATATAAGACGAAAAGGGAGGTATTGGCATAAGCGCTTCTTTTATCTTTGTTGACCCATGAGGAAAAGCAAAAGGAAGATAGACATTATCTGTTTTCTTGATTGCCTCAGCAAACAATGCATCCTCATCTTTTGTCGCAGGTTCAGAGAAAATAATATCAAAATATATATATTTTGCGCCAAAAGCCTTCAGGGCTTCTGCAATAGCAGCATGCCATGTCCTCTTCCATGGCCAACGCCCTACTTTAGCAATATTATCATCATCAATCTCTATTATAGCTATATGGGGAGAATAAAATAAGGAGGGGCGCATCTTGAAAAATAAATCAGAACTTGCAAGCTCTATTCGCCTAACGAAACCTTTTGCAGAAAAATAAACTACAATGGAGGCGACTATAAACGCTATTACAATATTAAATAAAAAGTATTTCCTTATTCTATATACTTTCAAT
>CAYVYZ010000009.1:0-38444 GCA_964455875.1 uncultured Planctomycetia bacterium
AGATAGTGGAAGCGCTGGAAAAGCATTAGCTGATGCAGGAGCAGGAACAAATCCTTGGGATGTCGCAGTTTCTGGGCATACATCAGCAGGAACGTTTGGAGAGCTAGTATTCAAAATCAAGAAATGGGTTGGGTGGTTGAGGAGTTTATTATAATTAAAAAAATTTAATCATGGAGGAAGAAAATGACAGATATACATAATAGGGTGGATTTTCATTACGCATCTACTGTACCGGTAACTAAGAGCTATATTGTATCTCCTCTTAGTACGGCAGCTGGAGGTGTAAGGAAGAAAGTACGGATTACCGATATTAAGGTTAGTTGCACATCAGCAAGAAACCTGGTTATTGGTGCAGAAGGAGGTACTTTTAGGAGTATAGATTTAGATTTACCAGGCACCACTGTTTCAGATTTGCACTGGAGCTTGCCTTACCCATTAGAAGCAGTATCTTCAACCGGCGAGGTTAGAGGCATTTATGCTAGTGCTGATGGTGCAGGCGTAAAAGCAGTGATTTCAGGATTCATAGAAAATTTTGGTTAAAGAACCAAAAAGTATTTAAATAATGAAAACATTTATATATGAGAAGTTTCATATATAAGTATATAGAATCTTTTAATCGTATTTTTTAAGAACGAATATACGAGGTGATTTTTTTGACAGCAACAATGGCGGTATATTGTGATGTTGGAGGTTCAGATGATTCACCAGGAACTAGTCAATCTGTGTCTACAAGCGGTGCACCAGCAATTAGGCTGAAAACCAATGATGATTTAGCAGTGGATAAGAACAACCCAATACCAATACCATCAAATGGAGAACAATACAATAGGAGTTTTTGGAGACATGTATACTTGTATTGTAGTGCGGCACCAGACACCCAAATAGACAATGTTAAGTTTTACACCGATGGTGGCGGTTTTGGCACAGGAGTAAACTTATGGGTTGGTGATGAAACACCAACGAAGAACTCAGGTTCTGATGCTGGATACGCGGTTGCAGTGGGAACAGTTGGAGAATCAGGCACTCCGATGACCAGTCATCCAGATATTACTGGAACAACAGATGCTTTTAGTTATACATCTGCTTCACCAAAAAGCGTTAGTATTTCAGAATCTGGTAATGTAATCGACGCTCAGGGCGAAACCACTGATTACTTGGTTTTTCAGATGGCTGTTGCTAGTAATGCATCCAGTGGGGACTTACCAGATGAGACCATGACGTATATGTATGACGAAATCTAGAGATTCGTATAATAGTATACGAACCACCATATCGTTTTTTTTTTAGTTCGTCGGGGTCAACTCAACACATATCAAAATACCTTATATGGGGTGAATCAATACAATGGTTTTAAACACCTATTTTTGGAAAGCACTTTATGCAGATGGTACGGAACTCAGTCAATATAATGAAGCAGAGTTCGTCAAGCCTCCTCATGCTAGAAAGGGAGCTAAATACACAGATATTGATAGGTCGAAACTCAAGGAGTTTCATATCTACAAAGACTCTGACCCGAACAATCCTTTCCTTGTTATTTCTTTAGATGGTAATAAAAGGCTTATTTATAGGCGTAGAGTGGTTCAGTCTTTATTGACTAATAAGAAAGAAGTGGTGATTCTTGCAGGTTACCAAGAGAAAATAGCAGGGAAGAATGTTCAGAATATTAACTTCATTTTTGAGGATGGTCACATAGAGACTGTTGATAAGTTCAGAAGCGACCATAAGTGGTACTATCCTATAAATTTTTTACCGGAGGAGAAATTAGATAAGGAAGAAAAAGATAATTAAATGAAACACAATTCATTGATAAATTTGGTTCAATACAATGGCAGTCCGCAAAGTTAATGTAGTAATATCTGAACAGGCTAAGTTAATGTTAAGCAGGATGCCCGACATTAATCCTGAAGATTTTTTGGATTGGTTTTGTAATGTTAGAAAAATTAGCGCTGGCGGTGGAGACCTAATCAATTATTTAGATTACTTAGATAGTAAAAAGGTGAGAAAGAAATGACTGATTTAGCTGAAGTTTCAACTGGGGACATCATAACAGCGGCTAGAGCTAATTTAGTTAAAGATTATATTCAAGACGGAACTCATAAAGTAAACACTTTAAGTCTTGATATTGGTGGAACAGAAATTATAAATTCAAATAGACATATTAAACCAGTAAGAATAATAAATCCTGATTCAAACGGCACTGTTATTTATGATAGTAGTGGAACAAACATAGTTGCTAAAATAGATGATAATGGAAACCTTCATATCAAGGGGAGAGTTATTTCACTATGAAACCGAAAAAATTACTTTTAATACTCTGCCTATCATTAATACCCATATTGATTTTTGCTGCCGATGGTGACCCAACAGAGTTCGGTAATTCCACCGTTACTACTGTTTGGTTGGGCGGAAGCGCAGGAAACATTAATGCGACAGGCAATATTTCAATTAAAGGATACTATTTTGGTCAGCCTTTGGATGGGAGTATTGGTAGTGGTGTTATTTGGTGCAGTAATATTGATAACGAGGGGAATGTTAATCTGAGTATTAACGTTCTTAACATCACTTATCCCGACTTAGTGGTTAGGTTGGTGAGAACGGATAATGTTATTAAGTATTGTAACATAAGTTCTGATAATGTGACTATGCCAGAAAACACCCATCTTGTTTTCTATGTTGATAGCTCTTGCACTGTTAAGAACACATCTTTTCAGAATTATGTGGCTACTGATTTGAGTCCTGGTGGAATAGCCGATATTTTTAATGCTTACGCTGTTAATGGTAGTGTGGAGATGTTTAAAGGTGCGACTGTTAAGAATAAGGAAGATATTAAAACCAGAAAAGTCATGTTCAGAACATCTCATCTCAGAGTTCATTCGGGTATGAACCTTGATTTTAACACGGTTTTCCCCGAGATATATCAGTATAGTGGTGAGTATTTGTATGTGAAGACTATTGTTAATACACAAGCTCGTAATTCCAGTAATGATAGTATCCGACTCGTTAGTCATATTGGTGGTAGCTGGGATTATGTTGAGCAAACAGGTATTAATTTGACTCATTGTGATGATACCACTGACTTAATACAGTGTCCTACTAATAAGTATAGAAGATATGTTATTTATACTATTGGGAAGGATAGCACAACACAATTGTATCAGCTTGCTCCTTTGACATCAGACCCGACTTATAATAATGTTGGTGAATGTTTAGACATAGTTGATAATCCCATCTCTTATACCTTGCCTTCCGAGCACGAGTACTTGGCTGTTCCGACTTATGTTTACTGTGGTTTGAGAGACGCTAATACTTGGGATGACGGCTGGATTGATATAAGAGGCGGTGTGGTAACTCATGGTGCTGTTCAGGATTTAACTAATTACTTGTCTTATGATGGTTTGACGCAGAATTGGAACCAGGGGGATTATAACTTTACGAATACGAACAGCTGGTTCCTGGGAAAAATTAATTGGAGTAATATACAGAACAAGTTAATTACCAGTATTAATAATGTCTATCTTTATCTTAGTGGTTCAACACTCTTTTTTAACGAGTCCAAGCTTAACAGCACTATCAGGTCTTTTAATAGTAGTTGGAATTACACGGTTGATACTACTATTGGTAATTGCAGTGTTGACCAGAGTTGTCCTAATATCTTGTATGAGAGTGAGCTTGATACTTTCTCTGAGCTTGACAACCAGATAAGTGATGCAACTTTGCTTAACAAAACTTTTGCTGATAATACTTATCTTGATAATACTGACAGTCAGACTCTTAGTTTCAGCGGTGATAATATTAGTATTAGTGGTGGTAACGAGATTAATATTAGTAGTATTGACACAACCATAGGTAATTGTAGTGTTGCTCAGAGTTGTAGTGAAATATTATATGATGGTAATGCTTCTGATTTCTTAGCAAGTGATGTTTCTTGGGGTGGTGACCTCGGAGGAACGGGAAGCAATCCTACCGTTGATGATGATAGTCATAGTCATACAAAAAGCACAATAACTATTAGTGGTGAGAATATTACTGCTGGAACAATAAACGATGATAGGCTTGACTTTACTTTGGCTGATGCTGTGGCTGATGGTGGTTGTACCGATTGTATTACTGAAACCATGGTTGATGATGATGGGAGTGGCGAGTGTGCGAGTGGAAAAATTTGCACTGGTGGTCATGACCATCCTGCTGATGAGATTATTCCTGCTAATATGAACCTTAATAATTATAATATTTCTACTGTTCGTTGTATAGTTTTTGATAATGGTGGTAAGATAGGTAATTGTGGATAAATGAATGATGAAACGGGATTGGATGAAAAACTGGGTTTTGAAGCATAAGAGCATCTCAGTAGTATTATCTATCATAGGAATCTTGTTTGGAACATCATTCTTCATTCACATAATCAACATTCAAAGTTATCCTTTCGTGGGAGACCCTTGGACTACTAATTTTACTGTTGTTGGTAAGGGAGACTTGAAGGTTACTCCTTTTAATGGCACTTTTTTTGGCGAGGATATTAATTTTACTTCTTTGAGGTGCGGAGATAATATTGTTCTTCCATCAATTATTACTGATGAGTATGTTCTGTTCAAGGACTATTATTGTTTCTTTGAAAGCCATTTCGAAGTTGATGTTCTTACTACTGGCAAACATAGTTTGATGTTTGATTTCGGCGGAAGCCTCGCTTATGCTTATAATAATGCTAGTGTTAAGGAAGAAGTTAAAGAGGTTGTTTGGAAGGATAACTGCCAAGTTAAGTGTGTTAATAATAAGTGTAATAGGGTTATTGGTAGAACTTTTTATGCTAATGATACTGATGGTGTTTGTAAGCCGATTGAAAAAGCCAGGAGCCTTAAGAATAGTCCTTTAAAGCTCGTGGTAGAAGGCGACGGTTATCACCTGGTTGAGGTTGTTGATTATAACCTTACTGCTGTTAAATTAAAACTCAAAATTAAAGACAAGATTCAAAAAAAAAGCGTTCCTTTAAAGATTATTAAACCAATTATTAATATCAGTTCTGATGAGGAAAAACAAGAATTTGTTAAGAAAAAGTTCTCTGTTGAGAAAAGCAAGGAAAACCTTGTTTTTAATTCTCCGGTTAATCCTGTTAAGGAGTATGATAAAATAGTAAAAGTTAATTTTTTAGAAGGAGAGTTTGTTAAGTTTGGAGAGAATAGCACAACCATTAAGTTGCAGGATGCTGATACTGAGAATCTTGGAGATTCTACAGTTAAAAGAGCATTTGCCGCAAGTAATTTTGGGAATGAAACCAGTATAAGAGTTAGGAAAATTGGTTCTTCTAGTTCAACACAATACCGTTCTTATATCAAATTTAATACATCAATAATAAATGTTAGTGGAACTTGTGTTTTATCTTCAACATTGCATTTAAGAGCAGGAAGTGTGGGTTATAATAATGATTCAAATGTATCAATTCATAAAGTATATAATGCTTCTATATGGCAAGAAGATACTATCACTTGGAATAATCAACCATGTGGAACTTCTTCTTTTAATAATGGTGTTAATTGTAATCTTACGGAGAGTGACCGTCAAGATGTTAATGCAAGTGATGTTTGGTATGTTTGGGATGTTTTGGATTCTACTAATAATGAGATTTCTAATTCTTGGAGTATTAAATGGACAAATGAAATGGATGGAGTTACCGCTACTTCGGCTTATTTTCATTCAAAAGAATATTCTACAGCTTCTTTAAGACCTTATCTTAATATTACTTATACAGAGAGTGCTACAACACCTACAACCATTCAATGTAATGGAAGCAATGATTGTAATATTACTTGGACTAATGAAAGCTTAACTCTTAATTGTAGTGGTAGCACAGACGCAGACAATGATGTTATAACTTATAGTCTTGAAAAAGGTAATAGGACTTATATTGATTTCTGTAACGGAACAGCCTATAGTTGTAGTTTTTATACTAATGAGACTGCTTGTAATTATGATGCTGGTTGTAGTTGGGGTGTTGGCAGAACAGCAGAGTTATATAGTGATAATTTTCAAGATGGTAGTAATTGGCTTGAGCAAGGAGACTGTGCGGCTTATATTAAGTATGGTAGCTCAACACCTTCAAGTGGAACAGGTCCGCAGAATGGTGACTCGGATGATAATACGAATAATTTTGTTTATATAGAAACAACTGATGGTAATTGTGATGGTAGTCCGAGTAGTTGGTATCTTGTTTTTAATCAGGCAATAGATTGGGATGCTCAAGAGGGGGAGAATGTTACTTTTTATACTAACAGGCATGGAACCAGTGATTTGGGGACTATGATTGTTCAAGAGAATAGCACAGGTAGCTGGGTTCAGCTCGGAAGTTATTCCCAGACAGGTCCTGATGGTAATAACGGTCTTGTTTGGACAAAACACAGTATTGATGCTTCAAACCTTACAGGGGTTGGTTGGATTCGGTTTTATTCTTATGGTCATTCGAGTTTTGAGGGAGATGCCGCTATTGATTGGTTTAATATTACTTATAGGATGAGTGGTTATAGTTGTAGTGGTACCCCCGACCCTTGTGGCACTTATAATGGTAGTGAGACTAATTGTACAAGAGTTAATTGCTCTTGGAATGAGGATGCTGAAATAAAGGATTGGAGTTATATTGGTAATCATACCAACGGCACAACTTACTCTTGGAATGTGAGTTCAATAAATAATACAAATAATTGGGATTTAAGATGTAGAGCTATAGATTTGGATGGAAGTAACACTTACAGTTCTTATTACACTAAGAACGCTCATCTTAACATAAGCATAAGCGGAGGAGCCCCACCGTCTGATACTTGTAGTTGTCCGAGCCCGCCGAGTAATTGGAGGATTAATATGCCTGACCACTGCAATATTACGAGTGATTGCGATATTAATGGTTATAACTTATCTTTTGAGAACGGAACAAGCACTGATTTAGTTAATATTAGTGCAACAATTGTTTGTGACAATCTTAATCATAACACGACAGGAATTGTTCACATAGATAGTAATGGTTACATATACATAAACAAAACATAGGATAAACTAAAGAAATTTTTTCTTCCTGTTAGGAAGGATGTCTTGTGAAGAAAGGATTTCTAGATAAAACAAGATGTCGATTTATAGTGCCTTATACGGAACAGGAAGATATGGTGAATCATATTATGGACGGATTCTTTCAGAATTTACTTTAGACGCTCATCTTTTAAAAGAATCAACAACTTCTTTCACACTAGACGCTTTATTAATAGAGAAAAGCAAGACAACTTCTTTCACATTAGACGCGTTTATTAGTGTGACGAAAACAGTTCAGTTCTCTCTAGACGCCTTGCTAATGAGCGCTAAAACAAGTACTTTTGATATTGATGCAAGATTAATTAAAAGATATGAAGAAACATTCGTTCTTGACTCATTATTATCTGCAAGTTTAACTGTTACTACCACATTAGACGCCATGCTTTTAACCACTCAAACCAAAACATTCACTATTGACGCGATTATAAAAACAGTTTTTGAGGAGTCATTCACAATTGACGCATTATTAAGTGTTCCTGGTTTAACAACAGAGTTCACACTTGATTCTCGTTTAGTAAACAGATATGAAAAGCAGTTCACAATTGATGCAAGACTTATAAAAAGAAAAACAAAAACATTTACGTTAGACGCATTGTTGTCGAAAGAATTAACAACAGAGTTCACTCTCAACGCTATTATTGGTGGTATGTTATACCTGCCTTTCACTTTAGACGCTGTCCTTGTTAAAAAGGGATTAACAAAACTTTTCACATTAGACGCTCTTCTTTCATCAGTTGTTACAACCGAATTCATTATAGATGCCAGATTAGTAGATAGATTTACTAAAACCTTCACTTTAGACACCATACTTATCAAGAAAGAACAAATAAAAACTTTCACTTTAGACGCTATCATAGAAAAATATGTTGAGGGCGGTTTCACATTAGACGCACTCCTATTATCAACCAAGATAACTCCATTTGATTTAGACGCTGTCTTATTAAGGACACACACAACTGAGTTCACTATCGATTCAATATTAATACATAGATACGTTAAAGGCTTCAGTGTAGACGCTATACTTCTAAAAACCTCTGAAACAACTTTTACACTAGACGCACATATTGGCAGTGTAGTTACTAAAGAATTCACTCTAGACGCCATTCTCAAGAAAGAGGGTGTGCAAAAAACTTTCTCCCTAGATTCCCTTATTAAAGTAACCAGCACTAAAGAATTCGGTTTAGATGCTAGATTAATTAACAGACATTCTAAAACCTTCTCTGCCAGCGCCTTATTAGTCACTACTCTTACTAAGACATTCACTCTAGACGCAATTATTGAAGAAGTCGTTGCTAAAGGATTAACAATAGACGCGTTATTGTTAAAAACACAGGAGAAAGCCTTCACACTAGACACCTTATTAATGGAGAAAAACAAAACAAGTTCTTTTACACTGGATTCTTTATTAATGAGCACCTTTACTAAAGACTTCACTTTAGACTCTTTATTGTTACACACACAAACAAGTGTTTTCACACTTGACTCTTTACTTAGAGAAACTAGTATATCGCAATTCACTTTAGGCGCTTATCTTATACGTGTTGGTTTAGTAACATTCTCTCTTGACGCTCTTTTAGCAACTGTTGCTACGTCTGCTTTTACCATTGATGCACTCTTAAAATCAACTGCTACAACACAATTCACTATTGATGCGTGGATAGGAACATATAGAGAAGACATTATTACTGAGGTGCCAGAGATAATAGATGTTTCTTATGTTTATAATAAACCGTATTTAAAGAAGGTAAGTCGTTCCGTAAGTGAGCCAACTATAGAAGATGTTAAGGATATTCCTAGTGGAACAACAACATCTTCAACAACAACAGAGTTAGTCCCGACAGGAGATGGAACTCCGGTTGACTGGGGTGTTGGCGGACCAAATACAGGGTATCATTATGATAAGGTGGATGAAGACCATAATTCACCAGATATATGGGATTATGTGTTGGCATTAAATGATAATGAGGAAGAAACATTTACATTTGATACGATAGACGGAGCAACAAACATTACTTCTATAAAAGTATATCTCTACGGAACAAGCTTCATACTGCCTGGAGGATATGTAGATGTAAAGATAAAAATGGGGGGTGTTTGGGGAGATTATGTAACATTACCAGCCTTCCCATTGTGGAGCACTCATGAATGGAGAAGTCACGAATTTACAGGAACATGGACGAAGAGTGATTTGGATGGCTTGGAGTTAAGATTAAAGGCACATATACCTACAAGGTCCGCTAATCCAAGAATAGCAACTATTTATGTAGAAGTTACTTATGACAAAGAAGTGACAAGCGGTGCAGATGTAGGCGAACCAACTATAACAGATGTTAAACCAGGAGAAACACCGATTATACGAGAAACCAAACATTCTGTAGAGAAACCAATGATAAAACGTAATTACAAACACAGACCTTACCCGCGGGACCCATACTAAACCGAAAATTATTTATATTAGAAGTTTCATAATGCTATGTATAAACGAAAAATTTAAAAAGGATGCTCTTTTGAGGTGATTGCGACGGCGCAGAAAATTACGTGGAAGGCACCAACAGACCCCGATATTATTTACACAGAAGTTTCTAGGTCTGAAACACTTTATGGTACTTATACTGTTCTTGGAACAGTGGCGGCGGATACTACTAGTTATACTGACCTAACCGGCGCCAGAACACATTGGTATAGAGTAAGATTCTATGATGGAACACACGATGTTTGGTCTGAATATTCAGACCCAACCACAGCAGAAGAACTTCTCAGGCTCTGCACCGTTGATGAGGTTAAAAGAACCATTAATACTATTGGAAGATGGACTGACGACCAAATATTTGATGCTATTACAGACGTTGATAACCTCATATTCATAGAGTGTGGAACACCAGTTCAGTCTGCGGTGAGCGCGATTGGTAAAATAGACGACACTCTTCAAGACAAATACTATGTTGGCGAAGAAAATATTTATAGGGTTGACAGAGTTTTTTATGGTACAACAACCAAAGTAGAGTTGTATTTAGATGATGGTTACAAAGCCAATAATACTTATGGCATGATTAAAATATTGCCGGTGGCTTCTAGCGGCGTTACTTTGGATACCACTTGTGAAGTAGAAATACAGTATGTGCCCAAGATTTATAATCAGTTATCTCTTTACAGAACATGTAAACGCCTTTTAGAGCAACTAGACTTTACTTCTGGAGGAACCACTAGTAAAGAGTTAGAGACTATTAATAAGAAGTTGGAAGATGTTGAACGTTTGCTTGCTCATAGAATTGGTGTTCAAATCAGTTCTGATTTAAAGAATTATGACCCAATTTATGGTGTGAACAGAAAAAGAGTTATTCAGAATCATCATAGAAATAATTATATTGGTAGCACAGGGTGGGACTAAAAATGAAGTTTAAAAATCCTAATAAAACGCCTAAAAAAGGCACGAAGTTACAGAAGAATCTTGGTGTAACAGACGAAGAGATTAAGCGAACCGTTGCGGTACCGTTCATAATTGATGTTGATAAACGTACCAAGCTTGGTGAAGAACCAAAATTCACCGAATGAACCAAAATATTTATATATAAGAAGTTACATAACTGTATATTGGGTGAGAGTTTTCGCTATTCGGCAGTCCAAGAGGGGCTGTCTCTAAAGGGCTTTAAGCCGCCAAGAGGGAGGATTTAGAGTACAATATTATCCCCATGTTTTATGGGAACCAGATATTAAAAAGATGTTGGAAGGTGCTTAAAAATCGATAGTATAACCGCTATGAATATCGTGAGGGATAATCTTAGGACTAACCTAACGGACCCGTATGTAACGGCTGGTGGTTCTGCAAGAACATGGATTTATACTGATGAACCGCTTGCAAGTGCGCAATATCCGCGTATTCAAATTAAGAAAGTTGATAATCCTACCACACCAATAGATATAGGACCGAATTACATGGAGCACGAACAATTATTCTTAAACATATGGTTTTATAATAAAGCCGGCTTCAAAATCACTGTTAATAGTGTTGAATATAAGAACGAACAATTAACAGAATATTATTTAGGACAAATAAAAGGAACTCTGAAAGCACAGTTTAACACTCTTCATAACGCCGGTGTCGGTGGTTATAAACATATTAATACTACAAATGTTGAGTATGACCCAGAAACACAACTATTTTTTGGTGCTGTGACTATTAGAGTTTGGTACTTTAATAATTAAAATGCCAGTTAAAATAACCATGAAGGGGCCGCTAGTAACAGGACAGTCTTTGCTTATAAGACAAGCTATGATTCGCGCCGCAGAACAAATTGGTAATGTGGTTAAGATGACTGCCATCGCCGCTTATCTTGATAAGAGGAAGACTGATAAGTTACCAAGTATGATTATAGATAGTTTTAGTTACGATATGCCTTTTACTTCTCAAACAGAAGTACGGGGTGTGGTTTTTGCAGGAGGAGCAAAAGCACCTTATGCTGTCTTTGTTGATAAAGGGCATAGGCTAAGAAATGGTGTGTGGTGGCCTGGTTACGAGTTTATGAGAGAAGGAGCAGAAGCAGGACGAAAAATCGCAGAAAAGTTCGTGATAGATGAATTAAAGAAAGTATTATGAGAGGCTGAGATAAAATGGTAAAAATAAAATATGAGGGGGATAGAAGCCCGATTCGTATAAAAGCTTACGAGGTAGTTATAGATAAATGGGAAAAAAACGAAGTTAAGAACTTAGATAGTAGAATAGCGAAAAAAATTCTTAATGATAATACAAACTTTTCTTTGGTTGGTGGAAAGGAAAGCAAGGAAGAACCAAAAGTGTCTGAACCAAAACTAGTAATCGAAGAAAAGAAATATGATAAAGATGAGTTATACGCTCTTAATAAGAAAAAACAAATAGAGTTGTTGGGGGAGCTTGGCTTGTCTGATGATGAAATAAACGAATTAAAGTACGAGAAAGACAGAGTGAATAAAATATTAGAAATACAATAAAGATAGGGGTGAAATAAAAATGCCGACAAGCGGATACAAACAAAGTCTATATTATGGTGGCGAAAACGTTTATGGTTCAGCAGATGCTATAGATACGTCAATCGGTATTGTCCAATCTGTTAATCCAACAGAGACTAATAATTTGATTAAGGTAAGAACTCTTGGTGGTACTAGGGATTACGCTAATATTATTCCTGGGAAATTCGAGGTTTCTGGTAGTTTTGAATATTTGCTTCAAGATGGTGCGTTCTTAAGAATGGCTATCGGAGAAGACACCGCTACCACAACCACGGTTGATTCAGGACCGAAATTTCATACCGGCGCAGACTCTTATTTACACATTATGGGAAGTGCCGCTTCTCCACAGACAGATGCATTCCCAAGCTTTACATTAGAGTTTACTGATGAAGAGGACGTTGGAGGAGCAGGAACACAAAACCTTAAGAGGCTTTACACCGGTTGCAGGGTTAATACTTTAAGTATTTCCGGAACAGTTGATGAACCTGTTAGGGTTAGTTGTGATTGGATTGCTCAGGGAGTAACCATATCAACAGCAGCCGCAACATCAGTAACAGAGAACACCGATGACCCATTCGTGTTTTATCAGGGATGGGTGTATGCAACCACAGGCACGATTGGCGCTTATGATACAATTGAAAGCACATCAGCTATAGCAGAAGTTAATAGTTTTGACTTTTCAGTTAATAACAATCTGGAAGCAACCTGGTATATTAGTGGAACCACTGCTCCTACACAAACACTTAGGGGTTTGAAAAGTCTTATTGTTAAAGGCAGAGATTATGAGGGAAACCTTGGCTTACACTTTAATAACAAGACAATGTATGAGAGGTTCTTAGGAGCAACCGGAGCAACTGAACCACAAGGAACACTGAACGATTACACAATAGTTCTTGATTTTGTAAGAAGTGGAACTATTGGTAGTGACCCAAAGCTGAGCACAGATAATTGGCTTAGAATAGTTATGTATCCAACCAAGTTTGATACTATGAATATTCCAGGAGCGCCAGAAGATATAGTGACAGAAAACATTGGCTTAGCGATTGAAGGTGCAAAGATATATGTTGTAGATGATATATCAAGTTACGCCTAAATTTTTATTTTTTATTTTATTTTTTAAATTTTATGAAAGATAAATAAACTTTTAAAGGTGAGAATATATGGTGTTGAAGAAAAATGTTACTCTCTTTGAGAGAGATGAAAAAGGAGAATTGTTACCAAAAGAAGTCGATATCTTGGTTGATGAAAACGATTTTGAACAGGCTCCTTTGAAGGGCGAGAAAATTATTATAACTCCGTTGACCCGTGGAGAATTAAAGAAGTTTTTCTCGGATGTAGCCATTCTTGGTGAAAGACGAAAAAATCTTTCAGTAGAAGAAAGGCAAAAATTTGATGAAGATTTCAGCAATGACTTGGACGCCCAAATTATTTTGAAGCATTGTCATGAACCGAAATATACTAAAAAGGATTTGGAGTTCATGAAAACCGGTGCGGTAATCGCTCTTGTGAATACCATCCTCTTTGAAAGTGGGATTGATGTTAGGCGAAAATCTAGACGAGAAGCTTTCAATGAGGTAGAGGATGAGTTTGCAAAAAACTAAAACGGGTCAGGTCTGAAAGACAAGAAGCAGGTCTGACCCTATTCCTACATGAGAAAGGCTATAACTTTTTTAATTTAGGTAGACTTACATGGGGAGAGATTAATTATTTGGTCTCTTCTTGGAATAGAGAACAACAAAAGTTAAAACGCGAAATGGAGAAATCCAGTAAAAAACGCAGAAGGTAATATGGCTGTAGGTAAAAACAACAGTGTAAGTGTTGAAATATTTCTGAAATTACTTAATGATGCTAGAGTTCAAGCTAAATTAAGAGAAATAGTTGGGACTACTAAAGTATTAAAAGGGGAAGTTAAGAAATTAGATGTTGCAGAAGAAAAATTATATACTACTGAAAAGCGTCTTGCCAACGCTCTTGCTCAAAACAACGCTATGATGCAGGGACGTGTTAAAACTATTACTCGTGTTAGACAGGTTCAAGATAAGTTCGGTAAAACACAAGGATATATTACTACTCAGACAAAGCAATTAACTACTGCTCAAGGCAACGTTGTTGCCACAACGAAAATTCTTAATGATTCTACAAAGAAGCAAGTGGGTATGTGGGGAGGTTTAAACCCGCAATTGGATAAAGCTAATAAATTTCTTAATAATCTTCGTTGGTCTATGGTAAACTTAATGTTCGCAATGGCCGCTATAGGGGCGGTTCTTTCACCATTTATTTTATTAACTAAATATGGTATGGAATTAGAAAGTTTGTTTAAGCGTATTGAGGTGGTTACTGGAACAGCGATGGAAACAGCGAAAGCTGGTGTTGAGAGATTAAGAGCGGGAACTATGTTTTCTATGGAAGAGATGGGAAAAGCTTTCTTAGAGTTCTCAAAACAAGGATTTAATGCCGCCGATACAATGCAGGCACTCCCTTCTATTACTGCTCTTGCAACAGTTGGTTTCACTGATTTAGATACTGCTACTAGGATTGTGGCTCAGACTATGCACGAATTTGGATTAAAAGCAAATGATGCCGCGCATATAGCAGATGTTCTTGCTGCCGCCGCAAACCAGAGTGCCGCAGATGTTGAAACTTTTGGAGTTGCGATGTCTTATGCTGGTCCTATTGCCGCGCAGGCAGGACTTTCTTTTGAGGAAACCGCGGCTGCACTTTCTATTCTTTCTAACATGGGATTAAGTGCTAGTAAGGCAGGAACTTCTTTTGCGGCAGCTCTAACTAAGATAATGCGGTTAACTGAAGATACAAAGGAAACAATGAAGGAATTAGGAATTAGTTTCTTTGATTCAACAGGGCAAATGAAAGATATGGATACCATTGTAAGAGAATTATCTGCTGTTCTCGGAGACTTACCTGATGAAGAAAGACTTGAGTTCTTAGTGCAAACATTTGGTAGGAGGGGAGCTCGCGCTATTTCTGGTTTTATGACAGCGTTAGAAACTGGTCAAGGAACCATTTCTACATTTACAACAGCTATTGACCAACAAAACTATGCTATTCAAAGAATGGAAGATGTACACACCACTACTGCCGCAAGACTTAAGACTATTTGGAATGATGTAAAAATGTCTTTTAACGATGTTGGTACCGCATTTAATAACATGTTAGCCAATATGTTAGAAGATATACAGGCGGCAAGTTTAGAAAAACGAATGACGAAAATAAGAGATAGGATGAGACAAATTGGTATGGAAGGAGCTCCTACAATTGCTGAAATCATTGGTGTTGGAAAGATGCCTTACGCAGGTGGTATAACATATGGTGAAGCATTAAAGGTTGCTCCAGAGGCGGCTATGGTAAGCGACGTATTAAAGAAGACTGCTAAAGCACTAGAAGAACAAGGAGCTATTGGTTTAATGAAAGTAAAAGAAATGTTAGATGTAGAAGAAAAACGCGCCGCTTTAATGTATTCAATTAATAAAGCACTCTCTGAACAAGCAATAACCTTAGATACCCAAATAGAGGGATTAAATATGGGTGTCGGTGAATACATAAACCTATTATATCGTGGTGTAGACGCCCAGGACATATTAACACAAAAAGGACGAGAATACTCTAATGCTTTAAATCAGGGCGTTTTATTCGTTGATAATTTAACTACTGTTTCCTCCAGAGCACAAAACGTTGCAGAACTGATAAAAAAAGAGTATGAAAGAGGAGGAGTGTCGTTAGAAAAAATTACTGGGTTAACAGAAAACCAAAGGGATGAATTAAGAAAAATATTGGATGGAGAAATCTCTATTAATACTGTTACTTTAGAACAATTAAATTTTTGGAAAGAAATTTATAAGGCTATATTCGATGCCAACCAAGAACTTATTAAGATGGAAACAGCTCAAACGGCTCTTGTTAATAAAGCGGAGGAACTAGCTCAAAAATATGCTCCGGAGGTTTCTAAAGAACTTCAAAGAGCAAAGGACGCATATGAAGATTTGCAGGCTTTAAGAGATAAAATGCTTGCCGTAGGTGCTCCGGGACTTAGAGAAATAACATTAGATTTGTTTGGGGTTGGTATGAGTGTTTATCAGTTAGAACAAATGGAGGATAGATTAGATTCTAATAAAGAGAGATTAGAGTTTTGGGAGAAAGCTGTTGAGAGTGCTAATGATGAAATCAGAAAACAAACAACAATATTAAGAGATTATCAAGAACAACTAAGAGAAGTTGATGATGAGATAAGAACCTTGTCAAGACCAAGGTTTACAGGACAATTAGGTATAGAACGTTTGATTAATAAAGTTGAGCTTGCTATAAAGAAACAAGAATTAGCTGATAGGGGAATCGCCGATGCACAGTCTTTCTTGCAAGAACAACTAGCATTATCATCACAGGGATATGATAAACTATATGAATCCATAGAACGTGTTAATCAAGCTGTTGAGAGAGGGGAAGACACATATACGGCTTGGAAAGAAACCGTTCAAGAATTTATTTATGATACTATAAAAGCAGGAGAAGATTTAGGGGAAGATGTAACAGAACATGTTAGAAAATTTCAAACATTATTATTATCAACTTCTAGATTTGGCGGAGCAGAAGGTGAATTTAACAGGCAAGAAGAATATTTATCCTTATTAAGAGATGCTTATGACATTCATTATGGTGCTATGGAAGACGATGTACGTTTCGCTATCCAAGCACATGAAGAAGAGGGTGCACACATATTTGAGTCTTCTGCTCAGGTTGTGAATGCTCTTCAGAGTCAGTGGAAAGAACACGATAGGCTTTCTCAAAAAGTGGAAAGTGTTTCTGAAAAAGTCGATGTGTGGAAAGATAAGTTGAGCGCCGCCAAAACAAAAGTTGATTTCTTTAGAGATGCAATTTCACAACTATCATCTGAGATGGACAGGCTTGTAAAGGCAATTGAGCAGGTTGTTCTTAAACAATCTCAGATTGCTCTTGGAAAACCATTTAAAAGTAGTTCACAATTTGGTGGTGAAAACCAAGCTTTCATTACTGGAACCGGAATTGGAACAAGACTCCCTAGTGGGGGGTATTTGGCTCCTGGGGTTGTGTACAAGGGGAGTAGTTTTGATGATTTCGTTATGCGTCCTGGGCAAGAACCAGTGAAAATTAATCCTAATGATACACTCATCGGATTTCAAGGAGCTGGCGGTCTTGGAACCATTACTATTCAAAATATTAATATTAGTGGTGTGTCTGGCGACCCAGAAGAGTTCGCTTATGAGTTCACCAAAGCTTTAAAGAGGGAGTTGAGGACAATATAAAATGGCGTATGCTGATACTATAACTTTTGGTGGTCACACATTCAGTGTTACCAGTATTACTCCTACTAGGAGACAGAAAACCATTAAACAACAAATTGGTAAGACCATAGCCGAGATAAAAGTCGCGGGCCTTAACGAGCAACAATGGGAATTAAACATTAAGGGAGTGATGGTAGGCCCCGATATAGATAGTGAAAGGTCTAATCTAGAGAGTCTTGATGATGCGGCACCACATGCGTTTGCAGACGGAATGCATAATGGCACATATATTATGGTTCCAGGTTCATTACAATTCGAAGATTCAGGCGATACCGTTCACACACATTATAATTTTTCATTCAACTTAATCGAGGAATAAGATGGTCACCACGAAAACCAAAATAACACTTGGAACCATATTATTAATTCTTTTAGCTACTGGTGTGGTTTATGTGGTTCTTCAAGGAGCCGGAGTTAAGATGCGTGTAGATAATGATAAAACTACTTTTTACATTCTTAATGAGAATAATCGATGGGTGATTTCTGGAAGAGAGATTAACAGTCTCTGGGATGGAACTAAAAAGATGAAACGTAGGTTGTCAAATACTTATGTTGACACGGTTTATGATAATATTAGTAAAATCACAACTATTACCAGGCACACACAATATATTAGAGGCCCCAGAATTATAGATACTTATATTTTTGATGGCAAATTATCTGATAAAGAGCACTTTCCTGTTAGTCACACGATTGAATTATTTGATGCTCAAGGATTCATTTATCAGTACGAAGCCAGAGAACTTGATTATCATGGGCCTGATTTGAACTTATTAGGACAAAACTCTATTTCTGTTGGTTTAAACATGAAAATAACTTGGGCGGAAGACCCTTACCTTGCTAAACTTGATTATCTTAAATCTTATGATTATGCTAAACTAATTCTAAGATACAAGATTAACGGTGATTATGCCAAATATAATATTAGATTGTTTGACCCATCAGATACTATAATACAGGATAATGTTACTGGAAATCTTGGGGATAATACTGTATATAGTGGTGAACCAGACACTGTCCAAAACCATACACACACTGCAATTGGAGCAGTAAGAATTACAGACCCATCAACACTCATTTTTAGGTCATATATTAAATTTAATAAAACGGCTATACCCAATGGAACCACTTTTATTGGCGCTACTCTTAATTTATATGAATCTGATAATACTGATACAGGAATACCTGTGTGTTTGTATCATGTAACAACCGATGCGTGGGCAGAAGATACTATCACTTGGAATAATCAGCCTTGTGGTACTGCTTTTGATAATGCTTCAGCTTGTAATTTAACCCCATTATTTAACACATCATCAGATGGGAGTGATAGGTGGCACGTATTTGACATCTATCCTGTTGTAAAAAACACATATAATATTACAAAAAACATATCGTTTGCTATTAAATTTTGTAATGAAACCGGAGGGGGTACAGGACAAAGCATTGAGTTTAGAACACGTGATTACACCATAGAAGCACAGAGGCCCTATCTTAATATTACATATAACAATCCTCCTACTAGTGTTGAAGCTAAATTTGACCCAGATGTAATATTTGACACAGAGAACGCTAGTGGTTGGTGTAACGGGACAGATGCAGATTTAGAAACAGTAAAATATTATTGGAATATAACAAAGAATAATAATGTTGTTGAATCTGGAAGTACTTCTAAAGATAACAACCAAGGAGTATTTATTAATGTGGTTAATTATACTAATATTACACTAGGTGACGAAATAATATTGTCTTGTATGGTATCAGATGAAATTGCCAACGGAACCTGGGTAGACAGCATCCCATTAACAATAACCGATAATAATCAAATCATAACATTAAATACTCCTGTAGATGGTTCGCACATATCTGATTCGTGGGTGTTGCTTAATGTTACCGTTAAGGATAAAGAAGGCAACAGTATGAATGTGTCTTTCTATAATAGTAATGGAGATTTATTAAACACGAATACTAGTATTACTTCCGGGTCATATGCTATTTATAACTGGACAGGACTATCCTCTAACGAATATCATAGTTTTTACGTTAATGCTAGTGACGGAATAAACTCAACACTAAGTTCTACCTGGGGTTTTGGAACAGGAACAGTCTTCGTTTATTTAGATAATATTGGTGGTAATAGGACTTACGAGTACGATACAACGATAAGTTATATCGCTATTCTGCCTTCAAATACTGAAAATATGACGGTTGTTTCATCTGGGCTAGGAATAGCACAACCATATGCTAATTTATCGGATGATAATTCAAGCATTAAATTAAACATTACTGTTTCAGGATACTATGATGACACCATTAATTTAACATCTAATACGGAGATTAATGTGTCTACAAACGATTCCCTTCACTGGAATTATAGTGATTGGTATAATGTAACAGGATTAAGATTTAATATAACACCCTTATATTGTTGGAAATATTATGAAGATGCTGTAGAAACAACCATCGAAGGCACATCTTACTTATCAGTAAATTACACCAAACCAGATGATTATATCAACCTCACGTGGCAAGTTAAACACGGTGAGTTAACTACTTATAATGTTACAATACCTAGTGATTGTGAAAACGCTGATAACGAAAAATTAATGTTAAGGATACGTAGTTATTATGTGACGGCTGGGGGTTTTGGAGAAAGCTATCCACAATGTTATAATGGAACAGATTGGATAACCATTGGAACAGTAACCAACACTTCAAGCGAAACTGGTTGTCCGGCAACAGGTAATAATTCTTGGAGAACTTATGATGGTGATTGGAACACATATTCTAAGAAATATGGTGGCGGTGGGTGGACTACCCAATGTGCTGGAAACCATTACAGCGCCATATATGAAGAAGGAATGTATTTCTATGAAAGGTGTAACCCAGAAAACGTCAAGATATTTTTTAATGGTAATCCTAATAAATTATTACTTGGAACAACCTTTGGTGTTGATAAATTAAAAACCACTACTTTTAGTGGAAAAACGAACACCACAGATGTTTTCATAACACTACCGTCTTCTTCAGAGTATGTTTATATTAACATCTCCACACAAGACTTTATTAACATGAGTTTTAATATGACTGGTTTTGAAGCAGATCCGGTTGGCTTAGACTATTATTATCCCTTCATTAACACATCGGTTATTAACTCATCATCTGTTATAGGAGATTATCCCGTATTTTTTATTGATGACTTAGAAACCAACACAGGCTTATATAGTGTTGGTGGAGACTTAGATACTAATACTTATAACCAGGACAAAAACGCGAGAGACATATACAGTAATGTTAATTTGCAATGGAATGGGGGTACTGGTTGCGGTTTATTAGAACAAGAATCGGAATCAGGTTGGTTATCTAACCAGATTAATTTGGAAGAACATAACATCATAGGAATTAATTCCTATGTGTATGCGAAATGTAGCTGTAATGAATATAATAATTGGAAGAGGAGTGCATCATCTTCTTCTGATTCGAGATTAGTAATATCTACTGATTACGTTGATGGAGAACCAAATTATGAAATTGATAATGTTCATTGTGGTTGCCTCAACGGTGATTGTTATGGTTGGAAGAGAGGGGATACTACATGGGGCTCTTGTTCTCCTAATTGGAATACTACTTATTGGCTTACAAGGAATGGTGAGGATTCTACTACTTGGAATGTTAGTTATGGAGATAATTATCCAGGAACTTATTATAAACAAATAACTTTGCCTGATACAACAATTTATGTTGGTTACAGAGGAAGTTTAAGTGCTCAGTTAAGTAGGGATGAAACAGATGTTTCTTGCGAAGGATATGCTAGTTCGACTGTTCGTGGAGAAATATACGATATACTATTAGGTGGTGTTGGGGGCGACAATCTTGGGAATAATGTGTATAACACCACATTCAGTGTTAATAGCACAAGAATTTTTAATACTTCTGAGAACATCACCGGAGCAATAATGAGTGTCACAACATATACTCCTTTATCAAGTTCCCAGTACGATATCAATTATTATTTAAGCCCTAATAACGGCTCTGACTGGGAAGAAGTGGAAAACGGTGTTTATCATGTATTCCAAAACAAGGGAACTGATTTGAAATGGAAAGTAAACGGGACAGAACTTATTAATACTTCTAATTTTGGTATTACAAAAGTTCTTGTTGATGTAATAACCAGTTCTGCTGAGAACGTTACTTTGGACTTAGCAGACGATACAGTAATAGACTATAATATGACAGGAATATACAACTATACCTCTACAATTAGCCTTACTAATACTACGGGAGTAAATAATTATATTGGGAACAACTGTTATGATGAAGACAGTTGTATTATTCCAATAGCAATAACCTCTGATTCTATCGGAGGACTAAGTTTTTCGAATTTAAAAGTTCTTTCTCGCTTAAACCCTGTAGTATTAAATCCTGATAATTTTACTACAACAGGAAATATTACAATCCTAGATGATGAGAATTTTAATATTACAATTAATGATTGGAGACTATATTTTATTGGCGATAAAGATTATATTACAATCACAACCACATTTGAAAACGGAAGCACAATAACGGATAATAAACATATTAACGTTACTTACAGTCCTTATACCTTATCATCGATTACTCCTTACTTAGAATTTTATCCTACTTCATTAACAGTAGCTAATATTACTCCTAGAGGTCAAACATCTGGTATTCCTTATTGGAACGTAACAGCTATTTCAACACACCATACTACAGATTTTTATATCAGGTTAAATAACAGTCTTCCGAGTTGCGCTACTCTTACTGCTTCGAACTCAACAAAAAATATTAGTTTAACTGATAGCGGACAAAAAATCTTGAGTCTTGACGGCGGTGATAGTGGAGGAATCTGGCATTATTTAACAATGAATAATTGTAATGAGGGATTCTATTTAGATATTATTATTAATTCATTATGTTCAGGCTGTGTTCTAACAACTGATTATGATGAGTGGGGTGGGGGTTATAATTGAAAAATGAGTAGCAGTAGAAGTACAACAAAAGCAAGAAGGGGTTTCGTATATGCGCCTCTAGAATACGTGTTTTATCCTTATTGGAAGATTAAAATAATAGACAATAATGGTGTTACTCATTGGATTGCTGATTTTGTTGATGGTGGTTCAGATAAGAATTTTCTAATAAACGCGAGTGTTAACAGGATTAATACGACTTCTTTATCACACGCAACAATTACTTTCGATAATAATAATGGGAGATTCACAGACGTTTTTAATGGTGGTGAAATAGTAGAAGTTTATGCTGATTATACCGACGCATCAACGCTTCAATTTAGAGGGAAGATTGATGATGTCAATTATAGTGTTGCAAGAAATGGTTTTTCAACAACAATAACAGCCAGGGATTACCCCGAACTAATAGATACCAGTGTTATTGGGAGAGCTGTTAGTTCCTTTGCTGATGTCGCGATATGCGACCTATTAAATAATTATTACCCAGATATTAAACTAGAGTTTTGGAATGGTAGTTCTTGGATTAGAGCTAGTTATAATGCTACTACTAGAGAAGTTACTTGGAGTGGAGACTCCAGTAACTTTCCTGATGATTCAGTTACTTTTTCATATCAAAACCGTAAGGGGTGGCAAGTATTATCAGAAATATGTAAGAGAGTAGGATTAGGGTGTTACTTGGAATATGATTCTTCTACTCCTACTTGGACGCTCAGAACTTTCTTAGTAGACCAAATACAGAATAATGAAGTTTCCATCACATATGGGAGTAACCTAATTTCCTGTAATAACTATGGTAAAGACAATACAGGCATATTTAATAATATAACAGTTTATGGAAAACAAGAAAGCGATAATATCTTGCTTCTTGCTACTGAAACAGATACTTCATCTATTTCTGATTTATGGCAGAAAGATAAAATCATAAACGACCCCGCGTTAACAACTATGGATGAGGTCAGAGAGAAAGCAAAATATGAGCTTGAGCAGTCCACACAAACAATCTATACAGGTAGAATACAAGCTGTGGGAATGCACAATATTAAGCCTGGAGAACAAATAATGATTTCAATACCCAACATGAATGTAGCGGGTTATTATACTATAAGTAGAATAAACCACAATATATCTCCCGGAAAGGGTTATACAACCACAATAGATATTAAAAGGGAAGATAATAAATTTACCGACTTATTTAAAGAAAAATTAGATGTGGAATCAGAAGCAAAACCCTATATTAATCTTAATGGTATGAAAGATAGTTATACCATATACTTCGATGAAAACCCCTCCATTATGACTCATAGCAACACAGAGGAGAAAGACGGGAAGTTGGTTCTTTCAAGTGGTAAAACTACAGGAATAGCCACTTCAAAAATTCATCCTGCAGGCTATAATGTGACATATTGTGAGTTCAGAAAATATTCTAACTTCCCTGTTGATGAAAACGATGTTTATGAGGTCAGTAATGATGGTGGGGTTACATGGGAAACCTACGATATTACCGGAGATATACATAAGTTTAATTCAACAGGAGGAAATCTAAGAATTAGGCTTACTCTTAATAGAGCTAACTCTAATGATGTAAGCCCAGCCTATGAATCCTTGTGCCTTTTGTACCGTTAGTTAAAAAATGAAGAAATTAAATCTAAAAAATCTCGAATATTTTTTACATAAATAAAGAGGTTAAAAAATGAAGAAAAAGAACAACAACGACGACACCTTTATAAGAATAACCAACAGAGACATATGGAATGAGATAAGAGACATCCATAACAAGCTAGACCACATTAAAGATTTGGCTGAAGAAACCAATGGTAAAGTTAAATTTCATCAAAAATTATTGTTTGGTATCGGCCCCATATTACTAGCAATAATCGGTTGGTTATTATTAATATCTTTAAATATAAACTGAAAGGTGAAAAAAAATGGCGTGGGAATGGTGGCCTGTTATAGGCGTCCCGGTTGTTAGAAGTGTGGCAGGTTGGTTTCATAATGCCATGAAAGATGGTAAAATAACGTGGATTGAATGGAGACAACTCGGTCAAACCATCATAAGAATTGGATTACCAGCCGCCGCTTTGTACTGGGGATTTGATGTTCCGGTTGAGATAGCAACCGCTATACCACTATTAGTGGATTTGGTGATTGACTATCTGAAGGATGTCTATGAGAAGGCGATGAAAATCAAGAAAGCCAACGGAGGCTAAAAAGTTGTGTTGTGGCAGAGAAATCTGCCATTTTTTCTTTTTTATCCAATTATACAGCATGCTCTAGGACGCATTTCCCTTCGATTCTAGAGGTTTTTTCTAGAAATAGGTATCATGCCATTAGTCACTTTTTATTTGGAATTTCCTTCTGACAACTATATAAAATTTGTTATACTTGCATAATTATAGAAATAAGTTGAAAAATACTGGATTCTCTTTTTAGAATTATTATTTTTTTGTTTCGTTACCTTAAATTATAAATAAAAAAAATAGTTTGCCCAGCGTTGCGCACTGCAACGCTGGGGAGTTTATTAATAAAAATTTTAACTAATAAACAAGTTTCCAAAGACTTGTTCTGAAGGTATCAAGAACTCGGCTTTATCCTCTTCGCTGTTACTTTCAAGGTCTTTAGCAATGATTCCGTAACCAGATAAGAGGTCTCCGTCAAGGTCTCCATATTCGTTGCCCATATACTTAACATCTCTGCCTTCTGCCTCTTCTTCTGTGTTTCCAAGCTTTTTATCGTTTGGTCTTACATCAAGCCTGAAATCCATGAATTTGAAGTCTTTCTCTCCAGTTGTTTCTAAATTAACTGAAAATTTAGTGTCTTCGTACTCGATATCCAAACCAGTTGCAGATTTTGTTAAGTCGTTGTCCTCATTGTAGTAGTAGATTTCCCAGATTGCTGGGTTAGTATCTGTTCTTGATAAGAACACTTCACTCAACTCTTCACCGTCTGTAACCAATATGTTTTCAGAAGCTTCTACAACTAACATATTAGTATCAGCCAGTAAATCGTCTTTAGCATCGAAGTCATCAAAACTGAATGATAATTCAGCATATTCGACTTCTGTGAGGCTTTCAAACAAGATTGACACGTAATCGTTTGGGAACGAAATTTCATCACCAACTGCTAGAGGCGGGAACTCATCGTCTGCTTCATCAGATTTAACATCATAAACCAGACCAAAACCTTCCAAATCTCCGCCGTTAGTATATATTTCGAAGATGAATTCTTCAACGCCTTCTATCCATTCATCTCCATCGTTTAGTTCCCTCAAGACATCTGAACCAACTATTAGTGTTGCGACGCCGCCATCGTTGTCACTCATAACTTCTTCAGCTCTGATTTCGAGTCCGCCAACTTCTTTGGTTTCTCCTTCATCAATACTTGCTGAATCGTCGTTGTAACTAACGAATATTTCGTCGTCACCAACTAAAACTAGTTTCAAGTCTTTACCATCAACCACCTCGACACCGCCTTTTTCTAGGAAGATTTCTCTGCCTTCTTTGAATGTAACGCTGTTAGCATCAACATCCACTATACTGAACTCTTCTCCTAAGAAGTTTATGTCCAGTGGTTCTTCATCTGTCACATCTGCGAAAGCAATAGCATCGTCAAAAACGTATTTATAAGCTAAATCTCCGGTGTTTTCCAGAATGAAGTATGGTTTTCCATAAAACTCTTCATCATAACCGAAACCGTTGATGGCGAGTATTGTTCTCAGGTTGAATTCTTCATGTGTGTCATACTCTTCGTCGTCAAACTCAATCTTACCATCAAAGAACTTATCCAGTTCTGAGTCATCAAGAGTTTTTTCAACTAAGTCTCCGAACTCAACGTCATCTATCAACCAACCAGCCTCAAACAACGCTTCTGTAACTTCTTCTTCTGTCAGTTCTTTTTCTAGTTCAGCTATCCTTTCATCTTTGGCTCTAATGTTTTCAAGTGCGTTGTTAACAGACGCCTTTAAGACTTCTATCTCTGCACCCAGGTTTTCTACTTCTAACTCGGTATACGCCAAGTCATCCTGTAAAACACCAATTTCCAAGTCTCTTTCAGCCACATCTTCTAATAATTCTTTGACTTTAAACTCTAAGTCATTCTTTGCTGTATTAGCCTCTGTGTAAAGAATGCTTACAACAACTAAAGCGGCTAGAAAAACGATAAGACCGGAAATCAGCCATCCTTTCGTTTTATCCATTTTTTATCACCTTTAATATAGGGTAACCCGATAACAATATGAATTATATAAATCGAGAACCCTTTTAGTGAAAATAATATATTTTCATGTTTATAATCGTATTATGTTACTTCTAGTATTTAAATCTTTCGTTTTTTTAGTTTTTTACGCCTCTTTTTAGAGGGCAAATATTCCATTAGAACGCTTATAAAGTAGGAATTCCGCGTTTTCAGCGCTTCCTCCGAATTCGTGTTTTCAACCATTTTTATCACTTTTTAAAATACTGAGTAAATCATCGAATTTAAGAACACAATAAACATCTGATTTGTTACGTTTAAAAACGAGTGCTGTGAATAGGTCAGAATCTCTATTATCATGTTCAGCTTGTTTTAAAGCACTCCAAATAGCAATCTTTTCCTGATTTTTACATTCTACTGCGAATGGAAATTTTTTTATTGCTGCCTCTGATAACATCACGTCTTTACCTGGGACACCGATGGGTGTGCTTACAACATCTCTTTCTGTTAACTCTGGAAAAGTTTTAAGTATTCTTTTTACTACTTCCTTTTGGAGTCTTCTTCCCTTCTCTTTCCTTGATTGCACCGTCTTTGCCATGTTTGTCATTCCTTAAAATTTCAACTGGTTTTGTGGTGAATACTAGCGTCTTAATAACTAGTTTATCTTTAACAGGCTCATTAATCCAGCCTGAAAGCACAACTGTCTCCCTGTATGGGTTTAGGGATTCTACTAGTTTTATTAGGGTGCTCCAGTCAGATATTCGTCTGGTTTTTTCCTTCAATTGTCTCACCCAATATAACTTTTTTTGTTTTCTTTGGTTGGTGGTTGTGAACTTAAATTTTTTATTAACTCGTTTTTCATACTTTCTGGCAGATTAGAAACTGGAATTCTGAACGTTGTGCCTGCTTTGACCATTTCTTCAGCTATTTCTTGTGGGGTTGGAAGAGCATTTACCATTCTATCCAATATGAAAATCTTCATTCTCAGATAAGTTAAATAACCTACCAATAATCCACCGACAACTACACCAATGTAAAAATTTGTATCAAATTCCATTTATTACACCTTATTTACATACTTCTAAAAATAGGTTTTTCTATTTGTTTAAGTTTTTTATGCACTCTTTCCAAAAGCTGAACATCCCTTTTATTATGAGTCGATATGTATTCAAGAGATTTTTTGTGTCCAACACTGGCAAGCGCCCATATCTTTGGAGAGAGCGATGTTTTCTTAATATTAGTTATACCCAAAACATCTGCTATAACATCTAATCTGTTGCTATGCAATTTAAGTTTAAACTTAGCTATTGGATATGTATCTAATATGAATTTTTCCATATGCTTTGGTAACTCGTTTTCTAAACCATGAAAATACGCTCTTGTTCTGATAAACGGTATGTCAAACCGACCATCTATACCATAGTGTGTGTATAAAACATCATAGTTTTTCAGTGCTTGTAAGAGTTCTTTCACTATTCGTTTATCAAACTCGTAATTAAAAATTTCTTTTTTTGAAATAACCGCGCTATCATATTCGTTTTTTCCTTCTTTCTTGATACACCATGATAACATCATACCGAAGTTGCCATTTAGTTGGGTGGTTTCTATATCTAAATAACCGACCCTTAGTGTTTTCATAGCCTCTTCTTTCTGTCTAGTCCAACCTTTTTCTCTCATATGTCTTAAACGAGTCATCATAGATTCATATGTTCTTTTCGGGTTTATTTTGTGTAAACGCTTAAATAACGTTAAGGCTGTAATATTTCCCTTGAAATATTTGCCAATTTCCCGCATTTCTTTTTCTGTCCATCTTTGTCCCATTTTGTTTCACCTTTTGTTCCCCATATTTTGAATGGTATTTACCTTTATATGATTCTAAATGTTTTGTTTTAACCTAGAAATTTCTTTTTCTAACCTCGTAATTTGTTCTTCTAACCTTAAACATTTTTGTTTCCAAACAGCTAATTCGCTACCAGCTTTCTCAGCCATCTCACGAAACTCTTTTTGTTGTTTCAATAATAATTCGTTTGATTTCGATTCTAGTATTAATTTCTTTTTAAGGTTTTCGATATCCTTCGAAAGCTCTACTTTAGTCGGCATTTTCCTCTTGGTTCTCTAAATATGTTTGAATTTTCTCCAACGGGTGTGTTAATTCACAAGACCTATCACAAAACATTTGTAATTCCCTGCAACTTGGACAACCATAACGTTTCATATTATTCATTATATAATTCCATTGCAAGCTACAATTACCTTTTTTAACATGTTGTTTTTCTTCATCTCCTAAAACACAGTAATAAATGAACTTAGCGTCTGAAGGTTTATGAGTAGAGAGTAAGAACCTTGCTAACAAAAACCTGAGTCTGTTTCCCTTGTTTTTCATAGACATTATTGCCTTTATACAAGGCGGATATAAATCAAACGCACCGTCGGTGGGTATGGCATCTTTTAATTTAATGTGTTTTGCTTCTGTGATGAAATCAGGATTTATTTCTCGTGCCCAATACTTCATATCAAGCACATTTATTGGTGACCAAACTTGAATGTTGTTTTTACTATTTTTTATTATGTCCGTATAATTCATCGAAGGCTTGATACCTACAGAGTATAGTTTATTAAATAGATTAATGGAGCCGATTGATAATTCTGTCTCTTCCAAATCTTCGTTGACATCTAGTAAATTATAATCTGGTGCCTCTCCATGACCCATCTTCCCGATGTTCCTTAAGTGTTTTCTCAAAATTTTTATAAAGTTTTCTGTTCCACCATACCTTGTTAAAGTTGTATTAGCTTTTTTTGTGCCAGAAGGTACAATCGCATAAGCTTTTATATTCACACCGTTAAATGCCCAGCGAAAAATACCTGGATAAACCATCTCAATAGCTCTGGCTTCCTCAAGATTCTTAATCAATAATTGTAAGGGGTTATCAACAAACTGTCCTTTTTGTTGTGGTTTTAAATCAAGCACGAACAACATGTTGCCGTTTTCATATTCAATGCTCCTATGTATCTCGTTCTTTTTCAAATCAACCCCCCCTATTTCTTCTTTCTTAAGTATTTTCCCAAACTCTTCATCACCTTTAGACTCGAACTTAACCATAAAAAACCTTGGTTTTGCACAAAATTCTTTTATTGTTTGTATTTGACCCTTCATTTTATTCCCCACTTACTAAGATGTGTGTGTCTATCCTGAAGATTTGGCACCTCTCCCCAACCAACAGATTTAAATATTTCGTCTAATTTCATTTGAAAAATTCTTTTTGTAACCTTATCCCAGTCTGGTATAAACCCTTCTGGAATATGTTTTTCGTAAGCTAATACCTCCGTATCTGGGTAACCACGCGGCACGTTTTTAATATAAATGAATTTTGGTTTGCTTCCTTGCCCAAACCTTGTGCCAAGATATTTATTAGAGTAAAGAGCGCCTTTAATTATGGGGCCTTTCGACCTATATTTTAATAGGTTTTCTTTTATTCTTGTTGGAAACCCAACTTCTTCATCCGGTACAACCCTATTCACTATTTTATCATATTTATCTTTGAGATATTCAATCACATCGTCCTTGGTTTTCCCCTGTAAAATCATTTTTAATACTGTTCTCTGAATCTCCCTGGAGATTCTTGGAGAGTCTGAACGCACGGTTTCAAACCCAGCATATTCTATTTCGTCTTTAGCTATTTTCCCATCAACCCATAGTGGTATGTAAGCGTATTTCTTCTTAGCACCAGATTTTTCACCTCTCTTTGAAACGAACAACACCCTTTTAAAGACTTTTTCAAATTCTATTTCTAAAGTACATTCATCAACACCAAAACTTTTTACAAATTCAACATACGACTTATTAATAATCTCTGTTAATGCTCTGCCTTCTTTTAAAATATCGTAAAACCCTTCTTTCTTTGAAACCACATACACGCTATCTGTGTCACCATAAATAATTTTGTAACCAATATTTTCTAATACTTTATGTGTCCATTTAATCAGTTTTCTTCCCATTGTGGTTATTGCGTTAGCCACGTCTTTCAAATAAAGGCGAGACTTTGGAAACCCAATATAGCCATAGATAGCATTAGATAATACTTTAATAGAATATTGTTTATAATGGTAAACCATTCCTTTTTCAACATCGTTTTTCCGATATGCTTCTTTCATTAGCTTCTTATAATATTCGCGTTCTTTCTCTAAGTCTCTAACAGTTTTAGATATGATGCCTATTCCTTTGTTGAAACCAATCTCATCGCTTATCTTGATTTCTCCAGCAGGATTAAATGTTTCGTAACCCATATTAAAAGTTTTAATAATGTTTGGATACATAGCCTTGATATCAAGGGCTAAGACATTTTCGTATAGGCCTGGTGTTGGGAGCACAACATAAGCACCACTATACTTGGTTCCTCCAAGAACATTTCTTTTAGGCAACACCCTGTTTCCATGACAACGTTTTAATAGCAAACCATCGATTAATACCGATGAAAAGTAAATGTCTTTTAATTGAGCACATGCCTTACAACGAATAGTGTTAAAAAAGTTTATAATATCTAGTTTTTCATTAATAGCTTTAACAAGATTAACATCTCTAACATTATATTCTATTAGTTGTTCTGGTTTGTTAACCCATAAGTCGTGAAATCCTTCTTTAATCTGAAGTTTACCATAACCAAGCACATCTTGAGCGGTGAATTCTAAGCTATAACTTTCTGCGTGTCCCTGATTAGATATTCTTCTGTAGTGCTCGTAAGCTCTCATCAAATCCAATATTATTCGTCCTTTGATGAACACATCATCGTATCTTTTATCGATTGCTACGAAGTTAAGAGGAGAGAGTTTACGATAATCCACCCCAAGTTTCTTCATTCGTTTAATAAGGTAGGTTAAATCGAATCTCATAACATTCCATCCGCTAATAACGTCCGGGTCATATTTATTCATATAATTTATAAAACCGTTCAATAAATCGACTTCTGAATTAAAAACCTTTATGTTTTCATTCCCAGATAGTTTTTCAGGAGCGTCCGGAGACTCATAAAACAAGGTGGTTTTTTTATTATCGAAAGTATCTTCCAACGAAATACAAATCACTTCTTGGTCTGGGTCAGATAAATTTGGAAGAGTTTCCCCAGTGTTTAATTCTATATCTAAGAACAACACTTTTAAAGGGTAGGGTTCTACTTCACCAATTTTATCAATTATGTATCTCTGTGAAAATAGTATGTCTGCCTCATAATGATTACTAAACTTATCTCTTAACTCGGACACCATATTAGACTTTCTAACATAAATCTTTTTTAAAGGTTCGCCAAGTATACTAGTATAACCTTTCTCCACACCGGTTATCCTGTAATCATCTGGCACCTCATCATCTGCCGGAACATAAAAGTAAGGACGAAAATCACTAACTCGTTTATAATATTTAACTCCTTTTTCATCTCTAGAAATAACTATAATATCTGTATGGTCTTCTTTCTGTTCTGTTTCAACCAAAAACATAAAGTTCTCACCTATCCCCGTATTTTTTAATGTTGGTACAACCAAGCAATGATAACATAACTAGATAACAAAGAGTTTTCTTCATTTTAACACTATTTTCTCAAGCTCTGATAATTTACCTCCTTTGTATTCGCTAACAACAAGATAATCATTAATCGGTCTTGCAAAATAATATCTGACATACAATAACCCGGGGTAAATAAAGGGGATTACAGACTTAAACCTATTTAATTGTCTTAAAGCCTTAGCCTTTTTTTTCCTGTGTTTCTTGAATTCATAAATATGGTGGGTTCTGAACACGGATTCATCAAGTCCTATTCTCCACAAATCAATTTCTCCTCTTATTTTACCAAAAGCGTACTCTTTTTTAATGAAATAAGTATCTGCAGGATATTTCTGTAACAGGTGTTCATAGTATATTTGTATTAATTCATCATGCGAATACGGTTTCTTCATATTAACACCGTTACTTTTCATAAGCCTGTGGTTTAACATAACCCGGGCAATTATAATTATAACCATCACAAAAATAACATTCTTTTAAGCTAACAAACTCGTTGAATTCCAATATTCTGTTTTCTAGGTCTGGTTCTTCTTCTAGCTTTTTTTCTAAAAGAGATTTCAAAACACAATATTCTTCATCCATATATTTCACCCTGGAACGACTTCTTGAATTCTAACATTCTTTTTACAGCGTACACAATAATATACTCCAGACAATTTCTCCTTTACTATATATCCTTCGTAACAATACGGACAATAAGCTGGTTTCAACTTAATTTCACTTTCCTATAAATGATAAAATCCTATAGAGGCTACAAAATTTTGTGTTGTACAAATCTCCACTAAGGATATATGGCTTCTGTTTAGCCAAAATCAATTTGTCTTTCCATAAATCATAATACTGTGTCAAAGCCATCTCTGTCACATTTGAAGACACAACTTTTTTATCACCATAGACAGCATACAAAGGAAAAACATTATAACTGCCTTCTTCACTTTCACCTCCCACAAAGGAACCATAACCATCAACCACTATCAAGTCGGCTCCTTTAAAATCTTGATAGTGTTCAATAAATTTTCTTGCTTCGTCTTCTTTTGGAGTTGGTGACTTGCTATTATGATGGAACATTTCACTAACACCAACATCAACACCATCAACCATAATACCACTTGTGGTTTGTACAAACATAATTATTTTTTGATAGTCTCTTATTCAAAATAGTGTTTGTTGTGATAATCTCTTATTAGCTATTTCCACATAATCCGAATTTATTTCAAAACCTATGTATCTCATTCCAAGTTTTTTTGCCGCTACACATTCAGAGCCAGAACCGGCAAATGGAACTAAAACAAGCCCATCGTTTTTAGGTTTTGCAGATTTAATAAGCCTTTCTGAAAGCTCTAATGGCTTCTGTGTTGGGTGTTTTATGATATTATGTTGAGAGTGTTTTTTTAATTCGGAAGGATGAAACACTGAATCATTACAATTTTTACATAAAAACCATCTTTCTTTAGTACCTGCTCCACCAGCCAACGCAGGAACTTTTATAACATCTCTAGGTAGCGCACCTTTTTCGTGAGCTTTATATATGGTCCTTTTTCCATTACTTAGTCTCCCCATTGTCCCTGCTCTTATTTTTCCAACAGCACCACTCAAAAATGAATCTGTATAAGGTTCTCTTACATCGTCTTGATTAAAGATAGGTTTTCCTTTCCAACAACAAATTATTGCTTCATGGCTCCTCTGCCAAAACTTCATACTAGGCATGTTTTTATTAGTGTAATACCAAATTAACCATCTCTTATTAAGGGGAATGATAACAGAGAGATGTGCTAAAATTTCACTAAAACCGTAAATAAACATCGTGCCTCTTGGTTTTAAAACTCTTATACATTCATTAATCCATTGTTTTGACCAAGTTACATATTCTTCAAGTGTTCTGAAATCATGGTTATTACCAAAATCCTTCCCAATATTGTAAGGGGGGTCAACAATTATAACATCACAACTATTATCATCTAATTTCTTTAATCCTTCCCTACAATCCATACAGTAGATTTTGTTTATTTCTAACATTTTAACTTTCTGTAAATAATAAAATCGTTGCCAAGAGGGTCTTCTTCTTGGAACAACACATATTTTTTCTCGTCTATTATGCAAATTCCGTCAGCACAAGCGTTGGCTATTGTTTCCCCCCTATACCTTATCTGAATGTGGTGTATTGTTTCGTCTGGTTCGTTAATATCATTACACCAACCACTATGTCCTAATGTTACTTCACAAAGAGGAGTTATGTTTATTAACTCATAACCTTTCTTTTTCCATTTGTTTCTAAACTCCATGCTTTTGGAAATCCTGTGTTGGTTTATAAGGGCTGGGTTTTTTTCCATCTTTGTTTTTTCCATCTTTTATCCCCCATTTTTCTTTTTTCCATTTTTCTTAAGAGCTGTGATTTCCTTTTCAACTTTCTTTCTTATACGCCTTCTTATTTGAGACTGCAAACACCAGTCTCTTAAACGCTCATCCTCAACAAACTCCAAATCTTTTAGCAGTTCTCTTAAGGAAAGAAGCTCATCAGTGCTTCTTTTCTCTTCCCAAATCCAGCCATTATTGAATAAGGGATGGGGGTCTATGCGTTTTATTGCCCGTTTGATTTTCCTTAAAATCTTGGCTTCTTGTGTACAAATATCACTCTCATAGGCATTTAATAAATACTCTTTTGCTTTAAAGACCAGTTTACCAACAGGACATTGCCTGCAACTCCCAACATCTTGGTTGGTATGACAACCAGAGCAAAAGCTATCAATAAGAAAAATAAAGGTATGCAAACACGTGCTTTCATAACCTACATATCCAAAAGGATAATGGATGCCCATTTTATCACCTATCGTTTAAGTATAATCAGAATGTTGCGACCAAGCTTTGTTTTTAATAATTGTTTTTTCATTTTCAACTAAGATGTTTTTGGAAAATCCATACGAATGTTGTATCTGAAAGTTATACCAATATCTTTATGAACACCAAATAATTTCTGTGTTGGCCGAGCAACCACTTTCAAGTCACGCATAGCGTATGGGTTACCCGAAGAAAAGGTTCCATTACAAATCCTTTCCCCATAATTAGCATCCCATTCAAAGGGAACATGGTGGTGTCCTATAATGAAATAATCGTAATCTTTGCCTAGGGCTCTCATCATTTTAAGCACACGGTTATCTCCTCTTTCCAAACCATACCAAGGAATGCTCCAATACTTCTTAATTCTGTCTCCGTGTTCCAAGTAAAATTTCCATCCTTGAACAGTAACTATCTTCCACCATTTCTTATCCACATCAAATTCAACGTTTTTAACTCTTTTAAGTATTTGCTCAAGATTTCTATAAACAACATAATCCCAGTTCACCCAAGTAAGCTCTTCGTCTTTCATACCGACACGTCCATGATTTCCCGGAACACAGGGAACCTTTATTTTCTTGTAGTGTTTTGCTAGACTCCTAATAAAATTAGCAATCATTTCCTGTCCTTCAAACACTTGCTCGACAACATCGGTTGTTACTCTAGCACTTTGACCACAAAAAATGGCTCTTCCTTCAACTATATCGCCAAGAGTAAAGATGTTAAGAGTGTTTATATCACAATCTTTCCTGTGCCTATTAGTTATATTCAAGACGCTTGTATATAATGATTCTAATCTTTTACCAAACTCATCAATATTATATTCCCTATAACCAGTTTCTCTCTCCTGTATTTTTTCACCAATCTGGCAATCACTGAACAAAAGCACTAGTTCCTGCTCTCTATGTTTTGTTGGTGTCCTCTCATATTTATATGGTTTTAATGGCTTAACTATATGAAGAGCAGATTTTATCTCTTCTATGAACCTTTCATCATTATAACGCCTTTTAATCTCGGCTTCATATTTATTCTTATAATATCTTACTTCATAAGATTGACGTTTAATTTTATGCTTTAGTTTTTTATTTTCCCTATTAGTTTTTTCGATTAAACTCTCCAAGCTTTTTATTTTGTCTGCCCGTTTTTCTTCCTCTTTTGGCATTTTTCAGTACCTCCAATTGTTTTACACCAAGTAATCTTCTCTGATTGTTGTCATATCCATAAGCTATGGCTATCTCTTCTTTCAAACTATTAATATCTATTACATCAAAATTGGTTTTGAGCTCACGTGTAGTCCACCCAAGGTAGGAACACAAATCATTATAGAAAAAACGGAGTTTCGGGTCATCTTTCAACACCTTGGGAAACTTAATAAAATGTTTTACACTATTCTTTAATGTAACTTCTGATATTAATATTTTTCGGTTTACATATGTAAACTTCTTGTTTACGTCTTGTATAGCCTCAATGTTCCTTTCGTCTCCCGATAACCATCTCATTAAAGGCACTAAAAATTCTTCGTTCGGTGTTTCTCCATTTAATACTTTCTTGAATTCATCAGAAATCATTTGTATCGTTTTATCTTTCCAAAAAATTCTTCTGCTTTACCAACAACTTCGCATGCTAAATCATCAACAAAAACAGCATTAATCTCATCCACAAAAGCCTTCAAGCATTCTATTACATCGCTTTTAAAAATAATAGGTATTGGCTTCTTAGTCTTCAAATCTTCCATCAAAAAAATCCTTTCAAGTAACGGAACAACATCCTTTTTTTCTTTCTCACCCATCCTTTTATCCTCCCTTAATAACCTAAGCAACTCCTCCTTAGACTTCCTCCTCAAATCAACCTTCTCACCACGCTTCAACAATCATCACCTCAAAATACCTCAAAAATATGTTGGTATTATAATCGTAAAAACGTGGCGAGGATACCTGAGCCTTTAGGCTTGGGAGGAATCGCCACTCACCTCCACATCTCGTCTTACAATAAGATTACTATTAAACCCCAAACTACACAAATCTCTTAAACTACACTTGTTTACATCAGTATGTCCGAAAGTTCTATATAACATATTTAATTCTGGATTATACTTAATGTCCTTATTCTTGAATTTTTGTTTAAAATCTTCAATTTCACTTCTAAGTCTTATCTGTCTAAATACTTCTTCTATTGCTTCAACTTCAATTCCTTTTCTGTAACCATGTTCTTTCTCTAATAATTTAATTTCTTGCATTATTTTTTTTATAATCATCTGTTTTGTAAGTTTTTCCATTAGAACCAACCCCCTTGAGAATCTTGTAATAACTCTTTTCCACAATTTTTACATATAGAGTGGTTTTGGAATCCATCAAAATTTCTTTTTTTAGATGGAAAATGCCATCCTATTTTACATAATAATTTTTTAATCTCCATTAAAATCACCTATCTTCAACTACCCTTTTTTAGTCTGATTTATTTGGGAGTATGTCGTTTTTTCTTCTTGGCAAAAAGCCTTCTCCTTCCTTTTTTCTTACGACCTTGAACTGTTTTCCTACCTTCACGCCTTCTTTTCTCGGAAAGCAAATCTTGTTTCTCTCTCATTCGTCTGGTACAATCATCTCTTTTAACTAAAAGCTTTCGTATGTAATGCTCGTTTGGTCTTCTTTTTGATTGTTCTGCTTTAATCTTCCTTGTAAATTTCTTTCTTTTCTGTTCATATCCTCAAATATTCATAAATTCACCCTGTTGTGTTTATTTGGTTATTCTTCCTCACCAAAAATTTTTTTAATTTGTTGTTCTATAATCAAAGGATATGTGTCATAAATAATCGCATCTACAATCTCCCAATATATGCTAGGATAACCCGATGATAAAAAATCCAACCATTTTGGCTTTAATTGTATTAATTCGTGTTTTATTTCACCAAGGTCCGCAACTGTCATATTTTTCAAAGCTTTCAAACACTCCAAAACATCAGCTTCAATTTTTAAATGATATTTTGGAGGTATAAACCCTTTTTTTGTTTTTTTTCTCCTTACCAATTTTTCATACCCCGCTCTTTATAATTTCGCTTCGTGTTCGAAACCTGCGTGCTGAACAAGATTTCCTTCTTCAATATCTTTAAAAGAACCACTTTTCATTTTTTCACAAAACTTATAATTACGCCATCTAATTCAATTTCTAATTCATTTGCAAATTCCAATAATTCCAACAACCCCCTTCTCTTTCAATACTTCTGAAACTCTCTTTTTCGAAAAACCATATTCTTGACCACTCTTTTTTTTTCTTGAGTCATACTTAGATTATGTGACTTGCTTGGTTTCAAATGTTCTTTTCTTGAGAAAAATATTGTTTCGTTTATCTTCTCACCTCCTGCTTCTAACTTGTTTATCGCTTTTTCTAGCCATTCTAAGGCGATGTGTAAGTCGCCATCCTCATATTTATGAGCCACCATAATCCCCTCAACCCTATATATACCATCCTCGCTGGGTTCAATCACGATTTTTTTCCCGTCAATAA
>CAYVYZ010000010.1:0-1900 GCA_964455875.1 uncultured Planctomycetia bacterium
TTGCATGCCTTATCCACGCCGCCAGCGTTCACTCTGAGCCAGGATCAAACCCTCCAAAGGCTTCATTTACGAGGGTATTTCAAAGAGCTATTTTAGAGACAAAAAAAGCATCCCAAAGGATGCTCTTCCTTTGTCCTTATTTTAATCATCCTGTTATTAAATACCCAAATATGTCAAAATACTCTCCGTTTATGCTACCTATTCTAGCATAAACTTTCTTCTGACAAAGAGAATTGGAAAACTAAAGAGCGATATATTTATATACACCAATTAAAAAATTTGTCAAGTATTTTTTATAAGTGATTTATACTTAAAAAGAGGCTATTTCTTATTTGCCTGAGGAGGTTTTTCAGCAAATACAATCTTTTTTATTTCATCCTTGAAATAGGAAAGAGCAATGCCTATACTGTCTACTTTTATATATTCCGGCTTGTTATCCACCAGTTTCCCTGTTATACTTCTTCCATTCTTGAAATACACCGTGACAGAAGAACCAACAGGAGGGATAGTCAAAGACGACAAAGCTAATACCTTCCTGTTAGAAGTGATTGTCTCTCTGAGCTCCTTAATTTCTGCTTCTTTCTCACTTAACCTTCCTTTCAAACGAGAAATATTTTTTTCAAGCAAGCTAAGCTTACTAAGAGTATCTTTCTTATCCTGCAACGCTTTTTTCTTCTGTCTCAATAACTCCTCAACTTGCTCTTTAAGATAGGCTATAACTTTATCCTTCTCTTTAATAAGTAGCTGTGTATTCTTATATTCCCCTGTTTTTACACTCCTCTTAAGCACACCTAACTCTTCATTAAGTTTTGCTAACTTCTCAGAATACATTTTTCTTTCTTCTTCCAGCTGTTTCTTTAATTGTCTAATCTCTTCATTGTTTCCCTGTGCGCCATATAGCTTATTTCTTGCATCCTCTAACTCCTTCTCCCTTTTAACTAAATCATTCTTAAGATATACTATCTGCTGTTCTAATTCTCTATTTCTCCGTAAAAGTTCTTTATTCCTTTCTTTTAAAATATTGTTTTCTTTAGAAAGCTCTATTAGATTCTCACCTGCAGAAGATCCTTTTTCACTTTTAACCTTCTGTTTAAGTCGGCTTATCTCCTCCTTTAAAACTGCCAATTCCTCCTCATCTTTTCTTTTCTTCTCAATAATTATTCTCTGCTCTTCTTGAATTCTCCTTAATTCATCCTCCAGTTGACTAATACGCTTGTCCTTCTCTTTGCTGTCAACGTTTTTTGATGCCATCTCTTTTCTTTCCTGCACCACTTTATCTCTAAATTTAGCAAACTCTTCTTTTAAGCTGCCGAGTTCCTCCAAAATATTATTTTTTTCTTCTTCAAGCAACCTATTCTTTTCCAAGGCCTCCTTTAAATCCCTATTAAGCTGTGCAATTTCTTTTGATTTTTCCTTAAGCATTTCTTCTTTTTCTTCTGTCTCAGATGTTGACTTCTTCTTGTATTCATTAATGCTTTTATGAAGAAAGGAAACCTTTTCAGAAACTTTCTTAAAATCGCGCAATATAGCGGTCTCTTTCTCAGCGAGCATCTCTATCTTCTTTTTAAGCTTTCTTATTAACCCATCTTTTTCCTTTAAAAGCTTCTCTCTTCTTGAGGCTCTTGCCAATGCATTTTCTTTCTCCTTAAGCTTATCCCTTAGGAGCGCAATCTCCCTTTTGGCCGACTTTAAATCATTATCAACCTTGTTCTTATACTCAGTTATGCTCTTGTTTTCCTTGCTTAAGGCGTTAAATTTATCGTTTAGTGAGGCCAGCTCTTCTTCCTTTTTCTTAAGCGTATCTTTGAGATCAGCGAGAGCGGATTCTTTCTTTTTAATATCCTCTGTAAGTCTGGCAATGGTGTTGTTTAACGAACCTATCTTTTTGTCTTTTTTTTCT
>CAYVYZ010000010.1:2000-36838 GCA_964455875.1 uncultured Planctomycetia bacterium
TGTAAGTCTGGCAATGGTGTTGTTTAACGAACCTATCTTTTTGTCTTTTTTTTCTGTCTCATTCAGCAGCTTATCTCTCTCTTTAGCGTATTGTGCAAGCTTACTATTTATGGTTTCTATCTCGCTATTTTTCTTAACTATATAGTCCTCTTTCTCCTTAAGCTTATCCCTTAGGAGCGCAATCTCCCTTTTGGCCGACTTTAAATCATTATCAACCTTGTTCTTATACTCAGTTATGCTCTTGTTTTCCTTGCTTAAGGCGTTAAATTTATCGTTTAGTGAGGCCAGCTCTTCTTCCTTTTTCTTAAGCGTATCTTTGAGATCAGCGAGAGCGGATTCTTTCTTTTTAATATCCTCTGTAAGTCTGGCAATGGTGTTGTTTAACGAACCTATCTTTTTGTCTTTTTTTTCTACTTCCTGGGTTATTCTTTTGTTAACCTCTATGTGCGCCTTTATTTTATCTTTAAGTGCAGCGGCCTCCTTTTCTATTCTAACCACATATGACTCTTTGCCCTTTAGCTCCTTTTCTTTAAGAAACAATTCTTTTTTGAGGGATTCCACAGTCTTATTCAATTGCACTATCCTGGTTTCGCTGTTCTTAATATCTTTGCTCATTAAATTATTTTCTTTCTTCAGTCGTTCGGCCTCTTTCCTAACAGATAGTAATTTCTTAATTTCCTCATTTAAGCTATAAATATCGTTTTTGCATCTTGCTATCTCCTGTTCTTTATAGGTAACCTCTTGCTTTAACCTATCAAACTCTTTCTTAATCTGTAAAAGTTCTTCATCTTTAGCTGTTTTTTCCTTTTTGAGAGCGCTATTAGCATCTAATAAAAACCTTAATTTCTCTTTTAGTTGGTTGATGTATGCGCTTTTTTCTTTTACCTCCTCCCTCAATTTAAGTATTTCTTCAGTCCTGCTGTGAGTGCTATAAAATTCATCCTTTAGAGATTTAACAGTGGTTTTGCCTTCGCTTATAGCATCTTCTAGCTCTTCCAGGTTACGCTCCAGGTTGTTATATACATCCTGTGTTAATGCGCAATGGTATGGTTTCATAATAAATACAAGAAAGAAAACCAAAAGAGCATAGCGAATCAATAATTTACTATCCATTTTATTTCAAGCTATTTTTCTTCATTGCTAATGCAATGCCTCTTGGGATACCATAAGCTGCATTATTTATCTTCCTTCTGCAGCACCTCCATAAATACCTCTACAATATGAGGGTCAAACTTATTGCCAGCCTCTTTATTTAATATCTGCATGGCCTTCTTTTTACTAAAGGCTTTCCTGTATGGACGATTAGCTCTCAATGCCTGATAGGCGTCAGCAACGGCAATAATGCGGGCGCCTATAGGTATCTCCTCCCCCTTAAGACCACTAGGATAACCTTTACCATCCCAACGCTCATGATGATAAAGAACGAGGGGTATAATGCTATGGAAAAACTGAATCGGTCTTATAATATCTACCCCAATTTGAGGATGGCGCTTAAGTTCATTAAACTCCTTTTTTGTAAGTTTTGCCTTTTTAAGAAGGATATTCTCACTTATACCAATCTTACCCAAATCATGAAGTATAGCGGCTTCGCGTATACGCTCTATCTCATCTTTAGGAAGCCCCACCTTCTTGGCTATAGCCGTAGCATAATACACTGTTCTTTCTACATGTTCACCAGTAATATGGTCCTTAAGTTCAATTGTTTTTGCAAAAGCAAATACAGACTCTATAAGGCTCTGGTTAGCTTTCTTTGTTAACTGAACTATCTTCTTTTTTAAAGACCTAATTTCCTCGCTTTCCTCCTTTATTCTTTTTGTGGCTTTTCTTTTTCTCTTTAGGTCCAAAGAAGAATAAACACGATTCCCCCCATCTTCTTTTACCTTCTCTACAACCCTATCAACGAGGTCGATAAGGTCGGCTCCCTTTAAAACCTTATCTTCAGGATAAGATACCACTCCGATACTTAACCTTACCTTCACACTATGCTTTCTATTCCCAAAATTATAAAGAGATATACTGTTCATAATCCTGTAAGCTAATACTAACGCAGCGTCACGATTAATCCCTGGAGACATAACTACAAATTCCTCTCCTCCAAATCTGATTAATATATCGTACTTGCGGACATTCTTTTTAAGCTGGGAAGCAAATTGTTTGATAACTAAGTCACCAAACTTATGTCCATAAACATCGTTAATTGATTTAAAATAATCTATATCTACCATAATTATAGAAAGAAACTGCCCATATCTTTTGGCACGATAAAACTCTGCCTCAATACACTCCCCTAAATATCGGTGATTATAAAGACCAGTCTGGACATCTCTTAAAGCTAGCTGCTTCAATCTGCGATTAAATAATTTTAGCTCTCTGTTCATTTTCTCTATCTTCTTTTTATTTATTATTTCTTCCGTATCGTCTATGATAGTCCCTATAACTGCAGGCTTACCTTCATGCACAATGTAAGTGCCGTAAATATTAAGATAGATTATCTCTCCATTCCTTTTAACTCCTCTGCACTTATACTTTACAGACTGGGTTCTTCCCGAGAATAAGTCTTTTATATGGCGCCTAAAACTCTCCACATCGTCATGATAAATCACAGAAAATATCTTTCTCCCCAATAGCTTTCCCACCGAATAATCAAACATTTCTGCAAGCTTAGGATTGACATACTCAAGTACACCGTTATGAATAAGATATACCCCCACTGCTGCTTCCTCAGAAAGAGCTTTGAATTTACTTTCTGACTCCCGTAACAGTTCTTCGTTATACTTTCTTTCTGTTACATCTAAAACAGTACCTATATTAGCTGGTCTTCCTTCATAATCTATTATGCTCCCTAGAACTTCACAATATATAACACTGCCATCTTTCCTGATTCCTCTAAAAGTATAATGCGTACTCTCTGCTTTGCCTTCTAACCTGAGGCGAATATTTTCTTCTACAATCGCCCTATCCTGAGGATGTGTTAAATCTAAAGATCCTAATTTATCTATTAACTCTTCTGGCTTATACCCAAAAATCCTCGCCAAGGCAGGGTTAACATAGCGAAACTTATTATCCTGCACAATATAAACACCTGCCAATGAAGACTCCGTAAGCTTTCTAAAATGTTCTTCGCTTTCTTTAAGCACCCGTTCAATTCTTCTTACCACTGTTATATCCCTCTGTGTCCCCCATGCTCCTACAATAAAATCCCTGTCAAATATAGCTATAAGATTGTTTAGGAAAAAACGGATTTTGCCGTCTTTGTCTTTCTCATGCGACTCAGCATTTGATAGATGGTAACCTGAACGAATAAAAGAACGCAAATACTCTATGTTCCTAGGGTCCTCCTTGATAAGAAGGTCTTTCAATCTAATCCCTACCATCTCCTTAGGCGAAGAGAAACCATACATTTCTGCCATTGCCTTATTGCATTCTGCAAGATAAGCGTATTTGTAAGCATGTTCTATTTGTTCGTCTTCAGACATTTTAGGAGAAAGTGGCTTTTCAAGCTCAAAACGCCAGATACCTTCTGAACTTTGCTCTATAAAATTCTTATAACGCTGCTGGCTCTCCCTTAGGGCAATCTCCATCTTTTTACGCTCTGTTATATCTCGCAAAACTCCTATAAAAGAAAGTGGCTTGCCATTTAAATCTAATATTGTTGAGACATTCAAAACGCCAAAAAAAAGATTGCCATCCTTTTTCCTAAAAACATACTCCTGATTCTTCATCAATTTATGTTGTAATGCCTTCTTAAAATCCTCCTCAATCTTTCCTCTGTCTTTTTCATCTATAAAATCGATAATATTGCGACCAATCATCTCTTCTAGATTCGTATATCCGAAAATATATGCTGCCATTCTATTAGCTACTATAAGATTTCTATCAATATCACAAAGAATAATAGCATCAGGTGAAGCCTCTACAAGACTACGATACAAACTCATCTCTAAACGAGCATCGTCCCTAGCTGTGTTAGCGGAGGTAAGTGCTCTCTCTAATTCCTTTATCCTATCCCTTAATTTTTCTACATCACCCATATACTATCCTTTTTGTCTAACTTCCTTTTTATCCTGGAGAATTGTTAATACCTCTTCCAGTTGAGAAGATATCTTCTGTAGCAGTTCTAATTGCTTCTCTTGAAACGCAATCTGCTCTTTCTGAATCTTTCTAGCCTCTTTAGCAAGATTCGACATCTCCGCTATCTTACTTAAGTCAAACATAATGCCCCCCTTTCGACTTAATTATAATAAACAGGTTAAGTTCTTTCTTCTACCTTCTTCTTCTGATAAATTCTATTATCTATATCAGCCTCTTTGAAAATAAGTTTTGCCTCAGAAAGAATAGTTTCTGCCTTGCCAATAACAAGATAACCATTATCTTTTAAGGAGTGATAAAATTTGTTAAGAATGGTCTCCTGTAGGGGTTTTGTAAAGTATATAAAGACGTTCCTGCATAGAATTAAGTCCATTCCTGGCAGGAAATTATCATTTATCAAATCCTGTTTTTTAAAAATTACCCTTCTTTTTATTTGATCTTTAACTAAGTATTTTCCTTCTCCCTTATATTCAAAATACTTTTTTAAGAATGCATCCGAAACATTTTTTAAACGGTGAGGGTCATACTCTCCCTTTTGTGCATCAGATATACTGGCTGTATCAATATCGGTAGCGTATATTTCTACAGGATTTTTTGGTCCTATTTCTTCAACAAGTATGGACAAAGAGTAGGCCTCTTCTCCTTTTGCACACCCCGCACTCCATATTTTCACCTTTGCTGTCTGATTTTCTCGTAAAAGTTTCCTATTAAGAATTTTTCTTATCGCTTCCCATACCGTTAAATCGCGAAAAAACTCAGACACATTTATAGTCAAAACATCAAAAAGTTTCTTGTACTCATCTGGGTCATCTGCCAATATACTAAGATACTCCCTATACGAATTTAGATTACGTGCTCTTAATCTTAAAGCTACTCTTCTTTTTAAAATATTTCTATGATAACGAGAAAAATCCAACCCTCTATCTTGATAAATCCTTTCTAAAAGCTGATTAAAACCAACCTCGTGGTCCTGCTCTATTTTGTGAGGAGGGTTCTTGCTTACATACGCAATTGCCTTAGTAGTTTCCTGAATAATTCGTTTAAAATAAGCGCTGTTGACTTTCTTTGTAATCTCTTTATATTTAAAATGGTCGGGGTCCACAAAGAAAACTGGAAGATTCTTCAACACCATATCCATCATAGCTTTCTTGCATAAATCACACCTACAGATATCAAACCTTAATCCTGTGGTTCTGTCAATAAGATCCTTGACTGTCTCTTCAAAGATATTTACCTGTTTGCTCATTACATTTAATCTTTCTCGGTTACCCTTAAGACTTCCTCTACAGTGGTTAAACCTTCTAATAACTTAGAGATTGCTGAATCCCTAAGAGTCTTTAATCCTTCCTTTATTCCTTGCTCTCTTATCTCATCGGCAGAAGCTTTTCTTAAAACAAGTTTTTGAATCGAAGGAGAATTCTTAAGTAACTCAAAGACTCCAAGCCTGCCTTTATATCCGGTATTGTTGCATAAACGGCATCCTCTACCACGGAAAAACTTTAACCCTTCTTTTGGCCCCAACCCTAAACTATCCAATACTTCTTTAGAAGGAATATATTCTTCTCTACAATGAGTGCATATTTTTCTCACCAACCTCTGTGCCAACACCCCCAATAACGAAGAAGAAACCAAAAATGGCTCTATCCCCATCTCCACCAAGCGAGTAAAAGCTGTGGGGGCATCGTTGGTATGTAATGTTGAGAAAACCAAATGACCCGTTAACGCCGCCTGGACTGCAATCTCTGCTGTCTCAACATCACGAATTTCTCCTACCATTATAATATCAGGGTCTTGTCTTAAGAAAGAACGCAATGCAGTAGCAAAAGTAAGCCCTATCTTAGGATTTATAGGAACTTGGCGCATTTGAGGGAATTGGTACTCTACAGGATCTTCTACGGTCATTATATTTACATCTTCCTTATTAAGTTTCTTTAAAGCAGAATATAAAGTGGTAGTTTTACCACTTCCTGTAGGACCGGTAACAAGAATAATCCCGTAAGGCTGACTTATTAACTCCATAAAGTCTTTGTACTGTTGGGGAGAAAATCCAATGTGCTCTATTCCTACTGTCATACTGCTTTTATCAAGAATACGTAATACCGCATTTTCCCCATGGACAGTAGGACAGGTGGAAACACGAAAATCTATATTCTTGTTACCTACGCGCATAATAATTCTTCCATCCTGAGGAAGGCGTTTTTCAGCTACATCAAGACCAGACATTATCTTAAGACGGGATATCACCGCTGCTTGAAGGTATTTTGGCAAAGACTCCTGGCGATAAAGAATACCATCGATGCGGTAACGTATACCTAAAAATTTCTCTTCAGGTTCGATATGAATATCAGAAGCATTGTGCTCAATGGCTTTTACAATAATAAGATTAACCAGTTTAATGATAGGTGCTTCTTCCCCTAAGTCCTCAGCATCCTTTAACTTCTCCTTATCAAGACCAGAGATTATCTCCTGCAAAGAACCACTCGTCCCGTAATACTGTTCATGGGCTTTATGTATATCCATCTCGTCCGCCAAGACCGGTTCAATCATGCATCCCGTAACACGCTGTAACTCATCAAGCACAAAAACATTTGTCGGCTCAACCATTGCTACGGTTAGTGTATTTTCCACTTTAAATACGGGAATAAGTTTATACTGGCGAGCAATGTGCTCAGGAACAAGATGGATTACCTCAGGATCAATAATATAAGAGGCTAAATCAAATCTGCTTACGCCTATCTGAGTAGCTAATGCGTGGTCTAATTCTTCTCTTGAAATAAAACCTTTTTTTATCAAAATCTCACCTAGCTTCTCTCCTGTTAAAGCCTGTTCTTTTAACGCACTCTCTAACTGCTCATCGTTAATATACCCTGCCTCTATTAAAATCTCACCTAGCCTTTTTCTTTCTTTAGCCATAACACTACCCCTTTATTTTATAATACCCAACATACCTATTTTTTCAAGAATACATAAAGAGATTACTTCCACACCCCCTCTATCTTCTCTTTACAGAATTTGCATTTACCGTCAACAATGTTATTCTCTAGTATAGTATACCCTGAACGTCTTACAAGAACTCTCCCACAATGAGGACAGAATGTCGATTCCTCCTCTATGCCAGGCACATTGCCAATATACACGTATTTAAGACCAACTTCTTTTGCAATACGATAAGCTCTCTTAAGGGTAGCAATAGGCGTGGGAGGGATATTTCTTAATTTAAACTGAGGGAAAAAGCGCGAAAAGTGCAAAGGCACATCATCCCCCAAATTATCTCTTATCCACTCGCACATCATCCTAATCTCTTTTTCTGAATCATTTTTGGTAGGAATTATAAGAGTGGTTATTTCTAAATGTACTCCTGCCTCTTTGATTGTTTTTATAGTCTTAAGTACAGGCTGAAGACTAGCACCATTTCCCAGTTTATTATAAAACTCTTCACTAAACCCTTTTAGGTCCACATTTACAAAATCCATATATTTAAGCAAGGATTTAAGAGGGCGCGGGTTTATATACCCGCATGTGTGCATACCTACATGTAATCCTTCCTTCTTTGCAAGTTTTGCTATATCCAACATATATTCATAAAATACTGTTGGCTCCGTATAGGTAAACACTACACTGGGAACATTATACTTCTTCGCCAAAGCTATTATATCAGAAGGGGTAGCGTGATAATTAATTGTCTCATCGGGCTTCTTCTGGGAAATGTTCCAGTTCTGACAGAAAACACAGCGCAAATTACATCCTGCAACAGCAATAGATAAAGCACCTGTCCCCGGCAACACATGAAAAAATGGCTTCTTCTCAATAGGATCAATAGCTATAGCTACAGGGTTGTTGTAGCCTAAAGTAAATAACTTTCCATTACGGTTTATTCTTACCCCACAGTATCCTCGTCTTGAAGGAAAAATTATACACTTACGTGGACACAGAAGACATTGCACATTCTTGTCTTCTAATTTCTGCCAATAAAGAGCTTCTTTTCCTTGAGAAAAACACACACCCTCTATAAGAAAAATAATAATGGCGATTAAGAAAAGTTTCTCCTTAAACATAACTTGGTTATCTCAATCTGCTTAAACCCAAAAGAATACTGCAAATAAACAGCATAAACCCTAATACAAGCCCACCTACATAAAGACCATAAAGGGGTATAAATATAAAACTTAAAACTACACCTGCTACTGCCCCTCCCAAAAGATCAAGAAAATAAAAAAACCCAGCCCTTGATAGACCACTTTTATCCCTTATTTTATTATACAATTTATTTACCAAAGGAAAAGAAAAACCTACTATTAATCCCATAAAGACAGGTAAAATGTAAACCAAACCTTCTGCTGCAGGAGGTGCTTTAACGAGATGTCTAAATATGTAAGGTAACAGAGAAATAACCCCTCCTCCAAAAAGCATAAGCAGAGCTAAGTGCTTTTCGCTTAAATACTCAGTCTTTTTGTTAGACCAATACGCCCCCCACGCCGAGCCTAACATAAACATTGCAGTTATAAGTCCAATCTTATGATAAACATACCCATAGACTATTTGAAACCCCAATATGGACAAAATCACCACACCCATACCTGCTGCACCCATACTGAACATAGATAAGGATAATACCGATGATGTCTTCTTAGCAAGAAACACCAGCACAATAAAAACAAACAGGAAATACACCCACGGTTTAATATGAGTTAAAAACCTCAAGAAAATATTCGTAGAAGAACGAAAATAAGAAACAAAAAACATCATCCCGTAATAATAACCTATTGGTTTAAAATCATAATTGAATCTTACTGATTTCACATCTTCTAAAGTCGTATATACATAATTTATATGCCATGGCAGAAAACGTGCCTTAAAATAATACCTATTTACAAATTGTGTCTTAACTCTATAATCCTTAAGGCGCTGAGCAAGAACATTATCGTTGTAAGTAAGAAAATTCTCCAAGGCAGCAATCATACGCAACTTACTCCCGGGAATAAGCAAAACATAAGGAAAAACTCTCCTCAGTGTTTTATATATACTGGCATTAAAAACTCTCATTTCTTTTGTTAAATAATCTTCTTTGGAAGGAAGGGTAAAAGAAAATACTCCGTCAGCCTGCAATATTTCTCTTATCCTAGTAAAGAATTCGTATGTATAGAACCTGTTAAGATAAGCAGTATAAGGAGGAGGACTGTTAAGCATAATAACGTTGAATTTCTCTCCTCTGTAATGATTAAGAAAGGTGCGGGCTTCTAAATTTATTACCTTAACCCGTTTATCAGAAAGGGCCTTCTTATCAGTGGAAGGAAGATAATTCTTAACAAAAGAAACAAGCAAGGGGTCCAACTCTAAGTAATACACCTCCTTAACAGGATATTTAAGGACCTCATACAAAAGCCCTTTTAATCCCTCACCGATAATTAAAACTCTTTCTACTCTTTGCGACTCTAAAAATGTAAAATGAACGGATTCTTCACAATCCATCCTGAAAGGAAAACTAAAGCCAAGTAATCCATTCTCATACAGAGTATAAGTATCTTTGTATTTAGTAAGATAAAGATTGCCGTATAAAGAGGATTTCATATCTACAACGTTAAATCCTTTCCATTCTCTCTTAACAAGATAATCCTCTAAAGAAGGGACAATAAAGATACACGATATTAAGAGAAAAATTAAAAATATGTAAGAAACTCTTCGTATTAAACTCTTCGTCTCTGTAGACAAAACATACATGATAACCGCTACATTCGCAAGAAAAACAATATAGAGATTTTCTAAGGGGCTTAAAAGAAAAACAAATAGGAAAGAAAAAGCTATCCCTCCCAACATATCTCCCACAGAGTCCAGAGCATACACAAGACCTATACCACTATCAGCCAACACATTCTGAAATACTCTAACACATAGAAAAAATAAAAATCCATTTAAGAAAGCAAAGGGAAGAAGTACAAATGCCGATATAGAAAACATATTAAAAAGGGAAATTATCTCTCCTGGCTCAAAATTAAAGGCAACTCTAATATTTCTAATTAGAAATAACTCCAAAAGAATTGAGAAGGAAAAGAGTAAGTAAACTGAGTAAAATAGATTAACCGATAATGATTTCTTAGAAATAGCCCTTTCTGCCCATAAACTACCCAATCCGGTCCACAGCATCCAGAAGGCGAGAATAACACCTACAACAATTTCATTGCCATAGAATACAACAAGAAGTTCTCGAATAAGAAGACTCTGGCTAAATACAGAAGAAAAGCCAATAAGTATAACTATCCCTTTGAGTCTCCTTACAGGAATATTAGTCATTGTACATTTAAGTATAACTAATATCTGACTAAACTTCAAGAAACTCTATTAAACGTAGCGTCAAGATTTTCCACGCCTTTAATTTAGGCATATACTAATTCCTCCTGATAACTCATTCTTTCTCTGGGGATATCCTTGTTGTCTTATATAAGCTTTGCTTTTTTATGACAAGATATATCAACACATCAAGGCATCTCTGATTTTAAAAATATCCTGCTCTTTTTATTATCCTTCTTAGTTCTCTATTTATTCTCTCTAAAGGATTTACGCTTTTCAATGAGTCTTTTAAATAAGGAAGGAAATTAAATTAAGCAAGACAATATTCGATGTCTTCTTTGAGAGTCCTTACACGAAGAGGCTCTTTCTCTTGCCATCTTCTTATAAAAAGATTATATCTTTTTATTCCTTCTTCCTTGTTTAAGGATTTAAATATCATTAGGCTTATTTTATTAGCTTTCTTCCGTTCTGTTTCTTATGCTTTATTTTAGAGAGGATATCTCTTAGTTTATTGGGTGATACATAATTGAATAGAATATAGGATAGACAAAATTAACCACACCTCTTAATCCTTTTCAATTATCAGATATAACAAGCTTTGAATCAAACCCCCTTAGTCCTCTTCGGTATAGATCATTAAGAAAAGATAATCATTTATCCTCTAATTATGATTTGGCTAATCTAAAAGATAAGATATGCTTTTTGCCCTTTTTACCCCTAAAGCAACTAAGATTGGCCTATTTTTGAGATTTAGTTCCTTTATATGTATCCACATGACACCTAAATAAAGATACTCATAATCATCCCTTAAAGGTCTGTTACGATAGATAATTACTAAATAAGCTAAATAAGCTATCTTCTTAAGAATAGTGGATACAGTTGTGCAAGATATACAATCTCCTATAAAATTTTTAAAAAATTTAGCCTGTTTCCTTGTGGATAAACCCAGCATCAAAGATAATACAACCATTTCGTCAAATTCTTTCTGTCTTCTCTGGTATTTCTTAGCATATATTTAATATCAAACTCTTCCCAGATTACTGTTTGAAAGCTTAATTTTACTGCCTCTTTCACCTTCTCTTCAATATCAGCCCATATGTCCATGTCTTTAATTTTTCTTTAAAAATACTTCCATTGAACTGCTAAATTATCTCTTGAGAAATTAATCGATCTGTTCATAAGGTGCATCCTCCTTTCTGGGTTATTTTGGCCCCGTTTGGTTTTAGTTAATTATGTGAAGATATGCTTTTTTATTTATTGTCAATCACCTATCTTGGGAAATCTGCGAATAATAAGTTTACAATATCTTGGAAGGTATCATATTGGGCAAGATTTAACTATACTTATATCAAAAGATTATAAGAAGAGTCGGGTTATTCTAAAATATCTTGGCGAAGAGAATATACTCCACCTTCTCTTATATCCAATCATGCTATACTCTATTATAAAGCAGGGATTAATTATGGTTAAAGTTCTTAGAAAATCTGAAAAAGAAGAAGAAAAATAGAAGAGTATAAAAATTATTTAATGATTATCCTGAGAAATTAGAAGGCTTAGTAAATAAAGGTATTATCCAATAAATTCCTCAAAACCATTTTGGCAAGGATTATTGGTGTGATAAAAATCAACGCCGTGTTAGAAATAAATTTGAAATAATCGAACCTTTATCTAACTCTAAAAACAATTGCTTTTCTTGCAATTAATGGATAATGGACTGTAGTTTTTCCTTCTCTTTGTTAATACTTTTCTCCAAAAGCTTTCGTTCATCACTAAGTTCTTTAACTTCTTGGGAAAGAGAATCTATTAGAGAGATAAATTTTTTATTTGCCTGATAGGCTAAATCGCGTTGATGTTTTTTTCGCTCATCCATATACCACTTACCAATCCCTAATCTTTCCTCCCTATCCATATTTTCTAACACATGAGGGGTAATAATGGTAGGAGAAATAAGAATTAATAGTTCGGTCTTCTGTTTTGTATCAATTTTACTACGGAAAAGAAAACCCAATAAAGGAAAGTCGCCTAAAAGAGGAACTTTAGTAATACCTTTGGTCTTCTTCTCTCTAATCAATCCTCCGATAACCAAAGTCTGACCTGCTTTTATGGTAACCTTGGTTTGAGCAAAGCGCACATCGGTCTCAGGAAGTTGGGGCAAACGTGACGCTCCTTCTGGTCCAGGAAGCTCCTTAAAGCGGATGATTTCTTTAACCTGAGGGAAAAGAGTCATGGTAATAGTGCCATCAGGATTAATTAAAGGAGTAACCTCTAAAGTTACTCCTTCGTCAGCGTAAGAGTAGGTGTAAGTAAAAGTGGTACGTGTCCCTGTTTCAGTGTCTTCGTCTTCTTTCTCAATTTCTTCTAAATAGGGAATTGTTTTTACTATATCAATTTTTGCTCTCCGATTGTTCACAGTGGTAATCTTAGGGGCGGAGAGGATCTTTGTATCAAGCTGAGTAGCAAGTGTTTTTACTATTACATTAATATTTTCATTAAAAATTCCAAAAGTAAAGGGTTGCTGATCATCTCCACTCAAAGGTTCCCACTTAGGTTGTCTAAAAGGAATTGCCTGGTAGGGATAATAGGCTGTGCCTGTAGAGTCAATAGAATAAACTTCAAATTCACCTATCTTAGAGGCACGCGAAGAGAGAATAGACCAATTTACCCCTAAAGAATGTTCCCCTTCTAATTTTACTTCTACTAATCTTGCTTCGATAAGAACCTGTTGAGAAGGTTTATCTGCCATCTTTAGATATTCCTCGACCATGGCAATATTAGAGGGAGTATCCACTACTAAAATAGAATTTGTCTCTACATCAGGAATGAGTTTGCCATTATCCGAAAGAAGACTAAGAAGATTGGTGCCTACCATACTGCCACTTTTGTTTCCTTCCTGCGCCATGCTAAAATAGGCAAAGGATAAAAAAATAAATAAAATAAAAAATTTTTTATTCATAATTACACTCCTACTGACTTTCCTCTTTCTGCCTTATCTCTTTTAACTCTTCCCGTTCTGCTTTCCTCTCTTCTCTCTGCTTCTCCCTCTCTGCCCTTTCTTCGGCAACTAAATCAGGAAAAAGCTCTTTTACAGAGAGATACTTTAGTTTAAAAATATGGGTAGTAAGCTTCTGATCAACCGCTTTGATAAACTTTTCTATCTTTTCCACATGGGGGGGGTAATCAATTATTACTATGGAGTTTAGCTCTTTCCCTAGAAGTATCTTTCCATCCTCAGAAAGCAAATCGCTAATTGTATTAGCTGCAACTTGTGCTTTACCCTCTTTTCCTCCTTCTTTCTGGGAAGGCTTAAGGAGTTCCTCGGCTCTAATATATTTGAGCATAAATACTTTTGTAATTAAATTGGGTTTTATAAAGAATATATTACCCTTTTTCTCCAGTCTTAAATTGTACATCTGGGCAATTCTTTCCAGAGCTTCCTCTAAAGTAATGTTAGTAAAAGTAGCCACAATCTTTCCCTTTATTTTTTCATCTACTAAAATATTAAGATTGTAATCATGGGCTATAACCCGAAAAAAATCTCCTAATTCTACATTTCTTAACTCAATAGAGTAAAGATTCTTTCCCTCTGGTAAAGGCTTAATCTCAAAAATAGGTTTTTCCTTAGGCTCCTTCTCATCGATACTCTCTTCCTTCTGGTCAACAGCCTTATCTTGAGCAAAGGTTGTTCTCATAAAACCTAAAGAGACAAATAATGTAAAGTAAATAAGCACCGTTAAATGTTTAAGCCGTTTTAAGCAGAAGTCTTGCATTATTATCATTTATTGTTCCCTTTATCCCTTATATCATCAGATACCCAACCTAAAGTATAAGTAGCCTTGCGGATTTCCAAAATCACCTTGTCAGGTTTAATTTCTTTCACTTTCTTATTATCAATAAAATCACCCTCTTTTAGAATGTATCCGTTGATAACTGCTCTACTGTGTCCCGGAGAGTAAAATATAGCAGAAAGCTTAAGGCCCAATTCTTTATCATAATATAGGCTGCCAAACTTTTTTTCTTCTTCTTTAGTCAAAAACGGATTAATATCAACTCTACGCTCTATTGTCTTTACCTCCAACGGCTCCTCTTTTGCTTCTTTACTCACCTTTTTCTTATTTTTGTGAACTTTCTTTAACGCTTTTACTCCCTCATTAGAAACGCATCCTACAGTTAGGATAAGAAATATCATTCCTAGTATCCTCATATTCTCCCTAAAATCTTCTTAAGCTTTGTCAAATCAGCCACTGTATATTCCCTCCAGCCATTAACAAGGTTTCTCTTTGGTTTAGGAAACACCCCTCTTTTTTCATAGCGAAGAAGAGTTTGTTTTGAAATCCCCAACTCCTTGGCTACTTCCTGAGCATTATAGTATTTCTTTCTTATCATATCCTAGCACTCTTTGGGTATACCTGATATATCTTGATACTACCTTGTAATACTTAAATACACTTCTATTAAATTATGTTTATTGAACGCTGTCAAGAATATTTTTCCCATATCTAAAGGGTAATGCGCTATATATGGTATGACTACTGCCTACACACCATATATAGCGGCAAAAAATATAGGAAATTTAAGAAAAGTGGCCTTTTATGAAATACTTTTAAGGTAAGAAGTGTAGTTTCTCTTTATCTCTTGAAGTGAATCACTGCCAAATTTCTCTAAGAAGTTTTCTGTCAATACAATAGCCAGCATATTCTCTACAATTACTTTTAAAGCAACTACTACACATGTATCAGAGCGTATAACAGGAGCTTTTTTCTTTCTATTAGTAGCAAGGTCTACAGAGTCCAAAGGAACTCCCAGTGTGGGAATGGGCTTTGCACCTACTCTTACTACAATAGGTTCACCGTTAGAAACCCCCCCTTCAATCCCTCCACAATTGTTGGTCTTGCGGATAAACCCTATTGAAAATTTCTTAGGATAAATCTTGTCATGAGAAAAAGAGCCTCTTGACTGAACGTACTCAAAACCACTTCCAATCTCTACAGTCTTTACTGAAGGGATACTCATCATATATCCTGCTATTTGAGCATCAAGTCTTCTATCTAAATGCATGAAACTGCCCAGACCAGCCGGCACCCCCTCTGCCCATGCTTCCACAATCCCTCCCAATGTATCTCCTTCCTTCCTAGCTTTATCTATTTCTTTTACAGCTAAAAGTTCTTTTGTGTGGTCAAAAAACGACAATTTAGATTTTTCTGTCTTCTTAAGTATATCCTTTATAGACCGTGGTTTTAATTTAGAGTATACTTTACCCACTCCCACAACGAAACTTGCCACATGTATATTAAAATTTAGAAGAAACTGTTTGCACACTGCTCCTACACAAACTCTCATCACTGTTTCTCTTGCAGAGGACCTCTCTAAAATATTTCTTATATCAGTATCACCGTACTTAAGGCTTCCGGCTAAGTCAGCATGGGCTGGCCGCGGAGTAGATATTAAAGGTAACTTGTCTTTTTCCTGGGTAAAAATACTATAATCTCTATTCTTAACAATCATTGCTATAGGGCTTCCCAGTGTGACTTTATTCCGTAAACCAGAAATAATCTCTACTCTGTCGCTCTCTATAGACATACGCTTTCCTCTACCATAACCCTGCATACGTCTATTTAGCTCCGTGTTTATAAACGACTCCTCAATCTTTACGCCTTTAGGAAAACCTTCTATAATTGCCACCAAAGCTTTACCATGCGATTCTCCTGCAGTTAGAAATCTCATACTATCTCCTCTTATTAACCTATATCAGCCCTATAAACTTTAATATACTATCTCCCCAAACAAAAGTTATAAAGGTAGCTATGGAAAGATAAGGCAAATAGGGTATAAGGTGCGATTTTTTAAAAATAAGAGCAAATATAGAATAAACCAACGCAATAAAAGGAGCAATAAAGAAAGCAACCACTACTGTTTTAGCCCCTAAAAACACTCCCACCATCCCCATAAAGTCCACATCACCCAGCCCTATAGCCTCTTTCTCACCTTCTATGGAATCTTTTTTCCTTAATGCAAGATACAACGCCAATCCAATATCTCCTATAAATTTAAAAAGATAGGTGAAGCCGAATCCGAATATTAAGTTCTTAAATGCCTCTATTATTGCCAGATTATAAATAATTCCTGTACTAAGCTCCAGGAAGCTATCATAGAGAGCAAAAAAGAGCCCCACAGCAACCCCTATAAAACAGAGATAAACAGGTATGGCATGATAATCAATATCAATGAAAGAAACTACAATTAACAAAGAAAAGAAGAAAGCGAACTTAAAGAAATCTGAAGATAAGGAAAAATTATTGTACAGAAACACAAAAAGAAGCCCTGTTATTAATTCCACAATCGGATAACGAAAGGATATTCTGACGTGACAATTTCTACATTTGCCTCTTAAGATTATATAACTTAAAATAGGGATATTATCATACCACTTTATAGACACACTGCATTTAGGACAAAAAGAAGAAGGCGTAACAATAGACAAATCCTTAGGCAGTCTATATATACATACATTAAGAAAACTACCAACGCAGGCACCAATTACAAAAGGTAAAACCACACTAAGAAACATCTTGTAAACCTTTCTCTAAAGCCTCCCGCATTACCTCTATAGGAGGTTCTTTTTCTGTCCATATCTTAAAAGCACTCACTCCCTGATATAAAAGCATACTCAATCCTCCTACAGCAGCCTTACATCTTCTTTCTGCCTCACGAACAAGCTTAGTTTTTCTATTATAAACAACATCATAAACATAAAGGTTAGAGTGAAGAAAATCTGTATCTATCACTGACTCACTATCATCCTTCATCCCCACTGAAGACGCATTAACTAAGAGACCGCATCTACCTATTATCTTAACAATTTTTTCCTTTAAAATAAACTCTATTTTTTCTTTAATATATGGGTATTTGATAGAACAACTTGTAAAATGTTCCTTAGCGTCTTTTATGGCATCCTCACTTTTGTCATAGACATACACTTTCTTTATTCCATATTCCTCTTTGGCCAATATAGGTATTATAACTCTTCCTACCCCTCCACACCCAATAACTAAAGCCTCGTCTCTTTCAGGAGAGAACTTAAGCTCTTTTTTCAAAGAAATCTCAAACCCATAAGCATCCGTATTGCAATAAATACCTCCCCCATTGGATCTTTTTACTGTATTTACTGCTCCTGATATCTCCACATAATAATCTTGGTGGCTACTAAAGTAAGAATTCCTCTGTAATATTTCTTTTGTTCGTACTTTATGAGGGATAGTAACATTAAAACCCACTATATCTTTGGCAAGAACTTTGTTGTTATTTAAATCTCTTACTTCTTTCGCAGGACTAAGAAGAAAATCTTCCAGTTCTTCTGGCAGAACTTCAAAGAGTCTATATTCAGCATCAAATCCCAAAGCACGGAAGGCAGCATTGTGCATCAAAGGAGATAAGCTGTGCTTGACAGGATAACCAATTAAACCATAAATAGCTTTTCCCATTGTAAAAAAACCTGCCTTTCTGAAAGGCAGGATATAAACTTTAGCCCAATTTTCTTATGCTATCCACTAACAAGAAATTATAAATACTTAAAGAATCTTATTTAGAGCATCTAAGTATGCCTTGGTAGATGCCTCTAGTATATCTGTACTTGCTCCTCTACCTGAAGCAGTCTTTCCTAAAAGCTTTATCTCAACATTAACCAGCCCTTGCGCATCTTTGCCTTTGGTAATAGATTCTAATTTATAGTTCAAAAGCTTAGGGTGCTTACCAATGATTTTGTCAATGGCTTTATAACATGCATCTACAGGCCCATCGCCCGAAGAGCGAGATTCAAATGTCTTCTTTCTATACCTTACTTTTACGGTGGCTTCAGGCACTATATCTGTGCCAGTTATAACTCTTACAGAAATCATTTCAAGAACCCTCTTTTTCCTGCGGCTTTCTTCCTCCACTAAAGCCATCAAGTCATCATCGAAAACTTCTTTTTTCTTATCAGCAAGCTCCTTAAATTTCCTGAAAATAACATTTATCTTTCTCTCGTTTAACTTAAATCCCAACTCTCTAAGACGCTTACTTAAAGCATGCCTTCCGGAGTGCTTACCTAAGACAAGTTCACTTCTTTCTATGCCTATCTCTTTTGGATCCATTATTTCATAGGTGGTGCGTTTCTTTAGAATTGCGTCCTGATGGATTCCTGACTCGTGACGAAAAGCATTTTTGCCCACAATAGCTTTATTAGGGGGAACTACAAACCCTGTCAATTTGCTCACTAAACGCGACGTACGATATATCTCCTTTGTATTTATACCTGTATAAAGGCGACTAAAAACGTCCTTGCGTGTCTTTATAGCCATAACAAGCTCCTCCAAAGAAGCATTTCCTGCCCGTTCACCTATGCCATTTATTGTACAGTGGGCCTGCCGTGCCCCTGCTGTGATTGCAGAAAGAGAATTTGCTACTGCCATACCCAAATCGTCATGGCAATGAACAGAAATAACTGCCTTATTTACATTAGGAACATTGCTGTAAATATCTTTAATAAGAGAGTAAAATTCATAGGGGTATGTATAACCTACAGTATCGGGAATATTAATAGTCCTTGCTCCTTCTTTAATCGTTACCTCAATAATTCTAAACAGAAACTCTTTATCTGTACGTGTAGCATCTTCAGGGGAAAACTCAATATCACTACACAATCTTCTTGCCAATCTTGTTGCTCTCTTAGCAATATCGACAATCTCATCCTCTGCTTTTTTAAACTTGTACTTAAGATGGATTCGGGATGTGGCTAAGAAAATGTGAATACGGGGGTGCTTTGCCTTTTTCAAGGATTTACTCGCAGCCTCTATGTCCTTCTTAAGACAACGCGCCAATCCACAAACTGCTGCTTTTTTGATATGCCGTGAGACTAAACTTACTGCATTAAAATCATCAGGGCTGGCAATAGGAAACCCTGCCTCAATAACATCTACATTCAGTTTCTCCAGCTGATAAGCTACCTCGAGCTTCTCTTCACTGGTTAAAGACGCACCAGGAGCCTGTTCGCCATCCCTTAAAGTGGTATCAAAGATTATTATCTTCTCCTTCATATCTTCTTATCCTCTTCCCTATACCCTACACGCTACACCCTAATTCTATTTAATCCACGGCATCATCTTACGTAACTTAGCACCTATTTTCTCAATAAGATGTTCCTTTTCTTGTTTACGAAGAGCATTAAACACAACGCGGTTAGCTTTATTCTCTAAAATCCACTCTCTGGCAAATTCTCCTGACTGAATGTCAGCAAGAATCTTTTTCATTTCCTTCTTTGTCTCTTCGGTAATAATACGTTTGCCTCTTGTTAAATCGCCGTATTCAGCTGTATCGCTGATAACATAACGCATACCTGCTATACCTTTAGAATATATCAAGTCCGTAATAAGTTTTAACTCATGGCAACACTCAAAGTAGGCAATTTCTGGCTGGTAACCTGCCTCTATAAGTGTTTCAAACCCTTTTTGGATTAGTTTTGTTACTCCTCCACAAAGAACTACCTGCTCTCCAAAAAGGTCAGTTTCAGTCTCCTCCCGAAAAGTAGTTTCAATAACTCCTGCCCGTGTTCCCCCTATTCCTTTTGCATAAGCCAAAGCTATTTTTTTTGCTTTCTTAGTGGCATCCTGATAAACCGCTACAAGACAAGGCACACCCTTTTTCTCTAGATACATCTGACGTACCAGAGTCCCTGGACCTTTAGGAGCAACCATATAGACATCAATGTCAGAAGGAGGAATTATCTGGTTAAAGTGAATATTAAAACCATGAGAAAAACCAATAGCTTTTCCTTTCTTTAGATAAGGAAGAATATATTTTTCATAAACCAGGGGCTGAACTGTATCTTGAGTAAGAATATGAATAATATCTGCCTTTTTTGCTGCTTCCGCTGCATCTACAGGGATGAAACCATCCCTTTTTGCCTGAGTATAGTTAACAGAACCTTTAAGTTCAGCAACAATAACCTTTACTTTGGAATCCCTTAAGTTAAGGGCATGCGCTCTTCCCTGCGCTCCATAACCAATAATAGCTATTGTTTTCTTCTTTAGAATCTCGATACTTACCTGTTTATCGTAATATACCTTTGCCATTTTTACCTCCTTTCTGGATATAATACAAAGGAGAGATAAACTTATTTTGCTATAGCTATCTTACCTGTACGGACAAGCTCTTTTATCCCTACCTTTTTCAACTCTTTTAAAATATGCTCTAAATCATTGTGCTGGGCACAAACTTCCAAAAGAGTATAATCCTTTGCTTTATGAACAACCTTTACGGGATACGCCTTAATGAGCTTGTCAACAATTGTCTTTGTAGCCTGCTTATTGGTAACTCGAACCAAAAGTAATTCTCTATCAATATAATCCTTCCGTGTAAAATCAACAACAGTAATAACATCGACCAGCTTATGTAACTGTTTCTTTATTTGCTCTAGAATACGCTCGTCTTGGGCATTTACGACAATAGTCATACAGGAAATTGTAGGATCCTGTGTCTCACCAACCGCCAATGAATCGATATTATACCCACGTGCACTAAAAAGAGAGGCGATACGCGCCAATACACCAAATTTATTCTCTACTAAGGCCTGAATAGTATGTCTCATAACAACTCCTTATGCCATCCCCCCTATCATACGGTTAATTGCCTCTCCTGCAGGAACCATAGGAAATACATTCTCCTCCTCCTCCACCCAGAAGTCGGCAATAACCGGACCCTTATGGGAAAGTATTTCTTTGACTGCTTTCTTAACTTCACTTGCCTTCTTTACTCTCAAACCCTTAACTCCATATCCTCTTGCAATCTTTATAAAATCAGGATTTTTTAAAGGAGTACCTGAATATCTGCGGTTATAAAATAACTCCTGCCACTGACGTACCATCCCCAGATAATGGTTGTTTAAAATAATAACTTTCACTCCAATATTATAAGTACTTACCGTTGCCAGTTCCTGTATATTCATCTGAATAGAACCGTCTCCAGCGATATCCAAAACAACTGCATTAGGATTACCCACTTTTGCTCCAATAGCCGCAGGGAATCCATACCCCATAGTTCCCAAACCACCACTTGACAGAAAATGACGGGGAAAATCTATTTTGTAAAATTGGGCTGCCCACATCTGATTCTGCCCCACCTCTGTAGCTACAATTGCCTTACCCTTGGTTTGAAGATACAATTCCTCTACTACATATTGCGGCTTTATTGTAACTGAACTTTTCTTATACCGCAAAGGATACTTCTTCTTAAGTTCTTTTATCCTCTTAAGCCACTCACCTATATTAGGAACTTTACCTTCATCAATCTCCTCTAGAAGTTGACCGAGGATATTCTTAACGTCACCAACAATAGGAACATCGACCTTAATATTCTTACTAATAGAAGTAGGGTCAATATCAATGTGAATTATCTTTGCAGAAGGAGCGAAAGCATCAAGCCTTCCTGTAACACGGTCATCAAAACGACATCCTATAGAAATAAGCAAATCACTTTCTGTAATCGCTGTGTTAGCGTATACAGTTCCATGCATACCCGGCATACCTAAAGAAAGAGTATGTGTCACAGGAAAAGCACCTAAGCCCATTAAAGTTGTAGTGACGGGTATATTGAGCTTTTCCGCAAAATGACGCAGTTCGTTTGCACCTCCTGAAATAATCACTCCTCCTCCAGCGATAATTATGGGTCTCTTTGCATTATAGATAAACTTAAGTGCTTTCTTAATCTGGCCAGGATGCCCAAAATAAGTGGGTCGATAGCTGCGTAAAGAAATATCCTGAGGATAGTTAAATTCTGTCTCGTGTAATTGAACATCAACAGGGATATCAACCAATACTGGGCCTGGCCTGCCTGTACGCGCCAAATAAAAAGCTTCTTTAATCGTAGAAGCTAACTCTTTTACATCTTTTACAAGATAGTTATGTTTGGTTATAGAACGAGTTATCCCTGTAACATCCGCCTCCTGAAAAGCATCGTTACCAATTAATGACGTTTTAACCTGCCCTGTGAAAGCTACAAGAGGAACTGAATCCATATAGGCAGTTGCAATTCCTGTAGTAAGATTAGTAGCCCCCGGGCCACTTGTGGCAATACATACTCCTACTTTTCCTGTGGAACGAGCGTAACCATCAGCAGCATGGGCAGCAGCCTGCTCATGGCGGGTTAAAATAAACTTAATAGGAGCCTCATAAAGAAAGTCAAAGATAGGAAGCACTGCTCCTCCCGGATAGCCAAACATTACCTCTACGTTTTCTCTTATAAGACTCTCTACAAAAATCTTTGCGCCTTTCATATTATAATCTTCCTCCTAATTGTAAAACATTATATCACTTTTTATATATTAGTCACAATCAAAACACAAAATTTTAGCCTTTAAATACTGCTCCTTTAGAGGCTGAGCTAACCATCTGGGAATAACGATAAAGATAGCCTGTTTTTACCTTAAGAGGCAACAATTTCATTTTCTTTTTTCTACGAGCAATTTCCTCTTTAGATATTAACGCTTCTATTTTTCTTTTAGGAATATCAATGGAAATCTTATCACCATCTTTTAAATAAGCAATTAAGCCTCCTTCTTTTGCTTCAGGAGAAATATGACCAATGCATGGGCCGCGCGTTCCACCAGAGAACCTTCCATCTGTAATCAAGGCAACGTGTTTATGTAATCCCATTCCTACAATAGCACTGGTAGGAGACAACATCTCCCTCATTCCCGGCCCTCCACAGGGCCCTTCGTATCTTATTACCACTACATCGCCTTTTCTTACTTTACCTCCTATTATGGCTTTCATAGCTTCTTCTTCAGCATTAAAAACACGGGCACTCCCTGTAAACTTAAGCATATCCTCATCAACTGCAGACTGCTTAACGACGCATCCTTCCTCCGCTAAATTACCATAAAGAATAGCGATGCCACCTTGCTTATGGTAAGGTTTATTTTTAGGCCTTATGATATCATTGTCAAATATTTGAGCGTGGTTAGCTATCTCTTTTACTTTCTTACCACAAACTGTAACATTATCCTCTATATCATTAATTAACCTCTTTAATACAGCAGGTATTCCGCCAGCGATATCCAAATCCTCCATAAAATAATCCCCACCAGGACGCAAATTGGAAATATGAGGGGTAACTCTGCTTATACGCTCAAAATCATCCAAAGTAATATTTACCTTTGCCTCGCAGCTTATGGCCATAAGATGAAGAACTGTATTAGTAGAACCACCTAACGCCATATCAACCCTTATTGCATTCTTCAAAGCAGCCTTGTTTACAATATCCCGTGCTTTTATATTCTTTTCTACTAATTTAATAATCCTCTGACCACTTTCATAAGCAATTCGTTGCTTGCGTGCTAAAACAGCAGGTGTTGCTGCACAATAAGGTAAAGATAAACCCATTGCTTCTGTTAAACATGCCATAGTATTAGCGGTATAAAGACCCTGGCAAGAACCACAAGAAGGACACGCTTCCATTTCCAAGAACTGTCTTTCTCTTTCTGTAATCAATCCTGCTTTAGACCTTCCCACTGCCTCAAAGGTATCCCTCACCAGTGAAAGTCTTTTTCTTCCCATATGACCTGCTAGCATAGGTCCGGCGGTAACCACAATCGTAGGAATATTTATCCTCAACGCCCCCATAATCATTCCAGGGGTAATCTTATCACAATTAGTAAGAAGAACTAAACCATCCAACGCATGAGCAGAAGCAATATTTTCAATAATATCAGCTATCAACTCTCTTGAAGGCAAAGACTGTTTCATTCCGGAATGTCCCATTGCTATACCATCACATATGCCCGGCACTCCAAAAATAAAAGGAGTACCCCCTCCATTCTCTATACCTCTCTCAATATAACGCTCTAAGATACGCATGTTGGTATGACCAGGGATAAGGTCTGTAAAAGAGGAGGCAATACCAATAAAAGGACGCTTCATATGGGAGTAACTTATCCCTGTTCCATATAGTAGAGCACGGTTGGGCATCCTTTCTAGACCCTTCTTCACTTTATCTGACTGCATAAAGCCTCCTCTTTTATATCTTTATTTCTTTCTCAATAAAATATCTGGTTAGTCCGCCCCTTCCAGAGAACCCAAGTCCTTTTCTTCTTTTAGAAAATCCTCTCTCTTCTTTTCTATTACAACAGGCTTAATGTATTTATCAACCAAAGATTTTGTATCTTTAACATTCAATTTATCAAAAAGAAAAGCAAACTCTTCCTCTAAGGCTTGAGATATTTTGTTTCTTAGCTCACGCGGTAATGAATAAATCTCTCTTTTAAAGGGCCCTAATGCTTTCTTTCTCGTCTTATAGATAAACTGGTCATCAGTCTGGTCTGGCTTTCTCTCATTGCTACAATTTGTGTGCAGCCATCCATAAATCTTCTCTTTTAAGGGTAAAGGCAAATAATCATAAACTATATTCTGAAACTGAGTAGCTAAGTGTATCTCCGCACACCCTACTTCTGGGAAACGATGAAAAGCATCGTTGGGTAAAGTTGAGGCTCCATGCTGAACAGCTCCTGCCATGCCAAATTCTTTACGGGAAATCTCTGAAAGCTCTTTTAAGGTATCAAAATCTATCTTAACTTTAGCAATAGACCCATCAGGTAAAACCACTCCTCCGTGAGTAGTGCCTGTCTGAATACTTATCTTAGAAATTCCTTCTAACCCGCTAATCTGTGAAAGGTAACCTTTCATAAATGCGCGCAACTCTTGGGGGGTAGAATTTTTTCCTCCTACCTCACCAATTTCTCCCCCAATAGAAATCTCAATACCTTCTGGCTGCAGTTCTCTTATAAACTTAGTAAAAAGGGCACACACCTCATAATTTAGCTTCTGTTGCTCATCAATTGTGGATTTGGACAAATCAACTAATGTTGACGAGTCAATATCAATGTTGTAAAAACCTGCTTCTATAGCTTCACTGATTAAATCTTTAAGCTGGCTTATTTCCTTGTCTCTGTCAGAAAGAAAATTCTTTGCCTTCAATTGAAAATGGTCTCCCTGAATAAATACTGGGCCTTTGTAGTCCTCTCTTATAGCTGCAAGAAGAATACATGAGGTATACTCAACAGGCCTCTGGGATGTATAACCTATCTCACTTTTAGCAATCTCAAAAATAAAAGTGCCAGCATTTATCCTATTTGCTACTCTAAATACTGCCCGTGCTAAATCATAAGTAAGGGTACGTAAATTCATTGCGGGAACCGTAAAATGCGTCAAATCGTCTTTTGCCCGGGAAACATAAAGTGTATGAATAGAAGAAGGTATAACCCCAAACTTAACAGCTGCCTCGTAAGCTAACCAATAACACAACCTCTTAAGATGAAAAGAGTTGCTTAAGATTATAGTATCCACCAGATTATCTGCCATTTTTTCTTTAAAAAGCTGATTGTTTTTGATATTAATCTTACCGTTCTCTAAACTAACGATATCATTATTAAACAACTCGTCTTCATCGCGGTAAATCATTGTTACCTCCTTAAGGTTAAATCATTCCTCTAAAAATAAGTGAAATATTATACAACAAATTTACAATTATGTAAGAATTTTTATGAGCTTATAATATTCTTCTAATCTCTCCAGTTTTTTAGGTTTAACAGCAACTTCAAAAGGTACAGTAACCAATCTATGGTCTTTTATCCCTACGCATATACCTGTATTATCATTGAGCATACACTCAAACGCATACTTACCCAGCCTTGCCGCCATTATCCTGTCTAAAGCAGTGGGTCGACCACCTCTCTGAATATGCCCTAACACTACTACCCTTGTCTCTAAACTCGTCTTTTTCGTAATGGTAGCAGCGATATCGTGAGCATGAGCTTTTCCTTCTGCAACTATAATAATCCAGCTAATTTTTCCCTTGTCAGAACCCTCCTTTATTTCTCTGCACATCACATCAATATCAAAATCCTTCTCTGGAAGAAGCACTTCTTCACACCCTCCTGCTAAAGCAATATGAAGAGCAAGATAGCCACACTCTCTTCCCATAACCTCAACCACAAATATTCTTTCTAAACTCATTGCTGTATCTCTTATCTTATCTAACGCATCTAAAGCGACATTTAAAGCCGTATCTGCACCAATGGTTAAATCAACACCATTTACATCATTATCAATTGTAGCAGGTATCCCTACAACTTTTATACCGTATTTACTTGCCAAAATATGTGCTGCTGTTAAAGAACCGTTACCGCCTATAACAATTAAACCGTCTATTTTGTTTTTCTTAATTATATCCACTGCTTTTTCCTGTCCTTCCGTAGTATAGAAACGTTTGCAGCGTGCTGTCTTAAGAATAGTCCCGCCTAAATTTATTATCCCAGAGACAGAACGTCTGTCCAATTTAACCAGCTCCCCTTCTATAAGTCCCTCATAACCGCGGTATACTCCTACAACCTCAACATTATACACAAACGCAGTCCGCACTACAGAACGAATACAGGCATTTATACCGGCACAATCTCTCGTAAGAATAGCTATCTTTTCCATAAAATCTAATCTAATCCATAAACAGAAGCACTTTTAGGGTAAATAACGGTATAACTTATGGTTATTTCCTTTTTCTCTTTAGGGCTAAGCCTTAAATCCCAGAACATAACACCTTTTTTGTCTTTATAATCTTGCTGTTGTGGCTTGGGAGTAATCTTTATATCTCTGACGGTTATCTTATCTGTTTTTGAAATAGGAACAGCATCAAAAATATGGAGCTTAACATTTTTATCTTTAAGGTTTTCTACTGTAATCTTGTATGTTAGTTTTCTTATAATGTTTTGCCTCTCAATCTTTCCAAAAAACGTCTCTTCTTTTTTATCTTCTATCTTTTCCCTTTTAATCTTAACTTCCCTGTCTATTCCCAGATTAACCAAGAAATCCTCACCAGGCTTTTTCTCCTGAAGTACTGTCTTACCTACATATCTTCCTTCGTGATAGATCTGTAAAACCCCCGAAAGAAGTTCACTGTCGGAGCTTGCTTTACATACCAAAAAAGCATAAGGAATATCTAAAGCAACAACATAATGATAGATTTCGCCTTTAATTTTCTTGGAAAAGATAGGATAAATAGACTCTCTATCCTTTGATTTTATGGTAACTTTATGGGGTAAAGTATATTCAAAAGAAAAAGAAAGCCTCCTTCTTATTGATGAGGCAAAAGAAGCTTTATCTGAAGCAACCTTACCCTTAATTTCTTCTGCCATAGGATATTTATCGGCACTGCCAACCGGTAATGATTTTAGCCAAGAACCCCTGCCTCCTTCAGTAACAATCTTGTTAAAGTGTCTAAATTGTGGCCTTAAATATAAATATCTACTTTGAGGCTCAGGCAGCTTCTGTCCCTTAAGAGGTGTAACATTCGACACAGTTAACTCTACATTATCCCAATTCTCTCCTGTCTTCTGGTAGATACGAGCAAACATGACCAGATTTATATCTTTCTTATGCAGAACATTAATTTTGTAAAGAGGTCTCCACCATGCTCCTCTTACAATATAGGATACTTCAATACTTATCTGTTGCTCTCTTTGAGAAGCGAATAAAACCTCTATAACCCTCTTTATCTTTGTTTTGTTTCCTGCAATAGATGCTAACTGCTGGCGTAAGACTTCAATATCTCTATCTAAATCCTCTATTTTCTCCTCTAATGATTGCTTCTTTGTGTTTATTTCCTCATAAGAATAACCAAGAAACTGCAACATATTTCTTAAATCTTCTGTTTTGGGAAAATTAGTAACAATCTCCTTGGACAGTTGTGAATTAGAGAAGTCGATAAGAGAATTTAGAAATTGCTTCTTCTTATCCAGAACCTCTATGTTACTGTAAAGACTCTTTTTTTCTCTCTCTAAATTCTTAATCCTCTCTTCTATATCCTTTATATTCTCCTGAGAAGGCTCTTTCAGGGGAACTGTTGTAAACTGGACACCCAGTATTTCTCCTCTTCCTTTGACTTTTGCCATAAGCGAATTTTCATCTACATTAAATGCCGTACTTTCAAGAAAAACTTTATTCACCCCTCTTTTAACCTTAACCAAAGCCTGACGGGTAACTTGTGCCTCGTTAGAAAAAAGCACAACTTTTTTAACAGAGCTCTTCGCTATCTCCTCTGCGTGTGATGACAAAAAGAATATTAAGAAGACACCTATAAGAACCATCGTTTTCCTCATCAACTCCCTCCTTAATTTTATAAACCTATCCTATGTCCCCTCCTGCCAACTAGAAAGATACCGTTGCTGAGATAAACTTAGTTTATCTATCCTAATTCCTAATGCCTCTAATTTAAGAGAAGCTACCTTCATATCAATCTCATAAGGTACAGGGTAAACTTTTTTCTCTAAAGAACTGTGGTTATTGGCTATATACTCACAAGCTAATGCCTGATTGGCAAAACTTAAGTCCATAACCTCTGCAGGATGTCCTTCAGCACAGGCTAAGTTAACAAGCCTACCTTCTGCTAAAATATATATTCTTTTTAAACGTGACCCACTCCGCGTGATGGACGACTTTACTACATATTCTGTAACCAAAGGCTTCACCTCTCTTTTTCTAACAGCAAGGGTATTTAAAGCTTTTAAATCAACCTCTACGTCAAAATGGCCAGCATTAGCAAGAATGACCTTATCCTTCATGAGAAGAAAGTGTTTTCTTGTAATAACATCTTTATCGCCCGTAGCAGTAACAAATATATCACCGATTCGGGCTGCCTCAATTAAAGGCATAACTCTAAAACCATCCATTACTGCCTCAAGAGCATATAAAGGGTTAACCTCACAGACAATGACATTAGCTCCTAGTCCCTGGGCACGCCGAGCAATACCCCTACCACACCATCCGTAGCCACATACAACAAAAACGCAACCTGCAATCAGCTTGTTTGTAGCACGAATAATACCATCTAAAGTAGACTGCCCCGTTCCATAGCGATTATCAAACAGATGCTTAGTGTAAGCATCATTAACAGCAATTATAGGATAAAGCAATCTTCTTTCCTTCTCTAAAGCCCTTAACCTTATTACTCCTGTGGTAGTTTCTTCGGTACTACCCCAGGGAAGATGTTTTACTTTTCTATTCTTACGTTTTACGAATTCCTTATGAATAGTGGAAACCAAGTCTGCCCCATCATCCATGGTAATATTGGGGTTAATTGACAGAACAGAATAGATATGTTTGTAATAAGTTTTCCTATCCTCATTGTTTATAGCAAAAACAGGGATACCAAAATCATACACTAAAGATGCAGCCACATCATCTTGGGTAGATAAAGGATTTGATGCACAAAGACTTATACTTGCACCTGCTTCTTTAAGAGTAATAGCCAAGCTTGCTGTTTCTGTTGTAATATGCAAACATGCAGCTATGTTAACATTTTTTAGCGGTCTTGACTTCTTGAATTTTTCTCTTATAAGCTCAAGAACAGGCATCCTTTGCAGTGCCCAATCAATGCGCTTTTTCCCTTCTTTTCTCAACAACTTGTCTTTTATATGATACTTCATTATCCTCCTTTTATAACTTAAAAAATCTTCTTAAATCATCTGTCCTATCAGTTTTCTCCCATGTAAATTCTTTCTCATTCCTCCCAAAATGCCCATAAGAAGCGGTAGCCTTATAAATAGGTTTCAATAAATCTAAAGTCTCTATAATCCCTTTTGGGGTTAAGGGAAAAATTTCCCTAACAGCAGAGGAAAGTTCATCTTCACTGACCTTTGCTGTTCCTTTTGCATCAACCATAATACCTACTGGGTCAACTACTCCAATACAGTAAGCAAGCTGTACTTCACACTCCTCAGCTAATCCTGCCGCAACAATATTTTTAGCAATATAACGTGCCATATATGAGGCAGAACGGTCAACTTTGGTAGGGTCTTTTCCGCTGAAGCACCCACCACCATGGCGAGCCCAACCACCATAAGTATCCACCATAATTTTTCTTCCTGTAACTCCTGTATCAGCAACCGGACCCCCTACCTCAAACCTTCCTGTAGCATTAATAAAAATCTTGGTGTTTTTATCTACGAGTTCTTTTGGTAAAACTTCGTCAATCACAAGTCTCTTTATATCCTCTCGCAAAGTTTCTGTCTTAACAGAACTATTATGGTGCGCTCCTATAATAATTGCTTCTATACGTTTGGGCTCTTTCCCATTGTACTCCACTGTAACCTGCGACTTACCATCAGGCCATAAATAATCAACAAGCTTTACTTTCCTTATATAAGAGAGTCTTCTTACAAGCTTATGAGAAAGCATAATAGGAAGAGGCATTAATTCTTCGGTTTGTTTACATGCATATCCAAACATAAGTCCTTGGTCTCCTGCTCCACCTGTATCTACCCCCATAGCAATATCTGGAGACTGTTCTTGGATAGCGGTTATAACACCACAGCTTCCGTAATCAAACCCCATATTAGGATTATCGTAGCCAATTTCCTTAATCAACTCTCTCACCCGCCGTGGTATCTCTACATAGCAAGCAGTAGATATCTCTCCTGCAATGTATACAACACCACGTGTCACTAATGCTTCGCATGCCACTCTTCCTTTGGGGTCCTTCTCATAAATAGCATCAAGGATCAAATCAGATATCTGGTCACATAACTTATCGGGATGCCCTTCAGTTACTGATTCGGATGTAAAAAAATATTTCATTTCACCCTCCTTCCTTGCTGATAACTTCTTCTGTGTTCTCTTTTATATTTAAGTTATCAAACCCGCTAAACTCTTCCAATTTAGGCAAATCTTTAAGAGAATTCAAGCCAAAATACTCTAAAAATTTTCTCGTTGTTATATAAAGAAAAGGTCTACCGATAACATCTTTTCTGCCTGCCGTCTTTATCAACCCCAACTTAAGAAGATGTTTTACTACACCGTCTATATTAACACCCCGTATTGCCTCTACCTCCATCTTGGTTATCGGCTGTTTGTAGGCAATAATGGCAAGGGTCTCTAAAGAAGCAGTGGATAATTTTTGTTTGTTTTTCTGACGATACATTTTCTTAATCCACATTTCATTATCTGGATGAGAACACATCTGATAACCGCCTGCTACTTTAACAATACAAATTCCTGAATCTCTCTGTCTATACTCTTGGGCTAATTCTTCGACAATCCTAGATACATCCTTTTTATCCAAATCTACCACTTCGCTTAACTCCGATAAAGAAATAGGCCGCTCATTAACAAACAACAAAGCCTCTAATATTGATTTTACATTCATAATTAATGGCTACTACGATAAATCTCGTTAAGTAAATCCTCAACACTGTCAATTCTTTCAGATACTGATAAGGCTTTCTTTATCATTGTTTCAATCTCACGAGAACTATACTGAAGGCGTTTCAAAATCTTTTTAGCCTCATCAATAATCTCTTTATCTTCTATTTTTACCTCTAAAGGCTTCTCTTTTATAAGGGCAAATCTTCCTACTTTTCCCTGCAGATGAGCAACAATTTGTCTTGCCTTCTGTTTACCAATACCTGCTAACCCCATTAAAAAACCAGTATCTGCCTCTTCAATGGCTTTAGCAATAAGGGGAATGGGTCTATCAAAAGCACGAAGAGCTGCCTTAGGCCCTATACCCGAGACACTAATAAAACTTATAAAAAAATCCCTCTCCAGTTCATCCATAAACCCTATCAAAACAGGAAGAGCTTTGTTTTTGTCTATATGCAAATAATGGTAAATAACGATGTCTACTTCTTTATTTAACTCACCATTCAGTTTTATACTAACAGTTTTTGGAACATAGATTTCATAGCAAACTCCACCCACATCAATGAAAATTTTATCCTCTAATCTCTTTACTAACCTACCTCTAATTCTTCCAATCATCTTCCAGTTTTTTCTTTTTTAGATGATTAGAAAAAGCAACCGCTAGAGAAAAGGCATCGGCGGTATGCTGAGACTTTATTTCTCTGCCTAAGACATTCTCTGCCATCTTTTTTACCTGATATGACCTGGCGCTACCCTTCCCCAAGAACGATTTCCTTGCTCTCGTAGGGGAATACTCATAGAAATCCATTGAATACTCCTTCACCAATATTAAAATAGCCCCCCTCACTTGAGAAAGTAAAGAGACTGTTGTAGGGTGACGATAATGAGAATATAGTTTTTCTAATATTAATGCCTGCGGCCTAAAATCCTTTATTACCTCCCTTAACCGTGCATAAATAAAAAATAGCCTTCCTGGCAAATCCTTAACTCGGGATGGCTTTATTTCTCCTTCGTGAATTAACTTTACATTGAAGTTATGAACTTCACATATTACATAACCACTTATTCTTAAGCCAACGTCAACAGCTAATACCCGCATCACTTAGAAAGTTCTTGGGCAATTTCCTCAAGCATATCTTCAGGAATATCAAAATTAGCGTAAACCTTCTGCACATCATCATGGTCTTCTAGAGCTTCTATAAGGCTAAGCAACTGCTTGGCAGTCTGACCTGTTACCTGAACAGTAGAGGTAGGTAACATGGTAAGTTCAGCAAGCTCCCACTTTATATTCTTTTCTTTAATGGCGTTTTTTACTGCTTCAAAATCCTGGGGGTCACAAAAAATTTCATAGTTCTTCCCTTCCATTTTTACGTCCTCTGCTCCGGCATCAACACTTACAGAGAAAATATCATCTTCGCTTCCCTGACTTTTATCAATAAGAATATAACCTTTTTTGTTAAAAATCCAAGCTACACTGCCACTGCCTGCCATATTTCCTCCACGTTTGGAGAATATATTTCTAATCTCAGCGGATGTACGATTCTTATTGTCAGTAAGAGCTTCTACCATTATTGCCACTCCACCAGGACCATAACCTTCAAAAACACAAGATTCATAAGTAACCCCTGGCAACTCACCTGTTCCTCTCTTTATAGCCTTCTCTATATTGTCTTGAGGCATGTTAGCATCACGCGCTCTGTCAATCGCAGTGCGTAATCTGGGATTAGTGTCAGGATTACCTCCTCCTTCTCTTGCGGCAACTGTAATCTCTCGTATCAGTTTGGTAAAAAGTCTTCCTCGCTTTGCGTCCTGAGCTGCCTTCTTATGTTTTATCCCTGCCCATTTTGAATGACCACTCATTCTTACCTCCTCATAATAAGGAAACTTCCCCTCACTTTTATTAAATTTCTCAACCTCTCAATTACAAAAAAAGAAGACTTGCAGCCTGCTTCGCCAATCTATCTGCTTCCTTGTTCTTCTCTCTTGGTGTATGGCTTATTTTAAAACTACGAAACTTTGATATTGTTTCTTTTAATAAAATAAAAAGGGGGTATATGCTCTTACTTTTAACCTTAAAATTTCCTTTTATCTGTTCACACAAAAGCTTGCTGTCGGTATAAACACTGCAATCTTTTTCCCCCAATGCCAAAACCTCCATCAGAGCCGCAATGAGTGCGCAGTATTCTGCAAAATTATTCGTCCCTATACCCAGATAAATGCTTTCTCTTTTTAAAAGAGCTTTATCTTTATAGAGTACATAACCTATCCCCATCTTACCGGGATTACCTACAGAAGCACCGTCAATATAAACTTCTATCATATCTTCAAGAGAAATCTTCTTTGATATAAAGGATACGAACACACATCTCGCAAAAAACCAAATCTTTATACATCTTTATTTCATTTATTGTCTGGGCAGTAACCCGCATGTGACAGGCACTACAATTTTCGTTTTCTACACTTGCTATAGCAATACCATCTCTGGTCTTAAGCAGCCGCTCGTAAGTAGACAGAATATTATCGTCTATACTGTCTGCTACTATTTTGCGTTTATCCTTAAGATTGTTTATCTGGATTTCCAACTGCTTTGCTTCCTCTTTCAAATGGCTTTCCTCCTCCTTAAATCTCTTCTCTTCCTCCTCTAATCTTTTCTTTGCATCATTTAATTCCTTTTCTGCTTTTTCTAACTCATCCAGCAAGTTAATAATGTCTTCTTCTATAAGGGAAACATCTGCCTTTAACGAGTTGATTTCTACAAGTTTTGCCTGATATTCCTTATTTGTTTTAAGCTGGTACAACTGGGACTGTGCCTTTTTAACACTTTCTTCTTTGGTGGACAAATCTAACTCTTTATCTTTACGTCTTAACTGAAGTTGTTTTACTTTTTCTTCAAAAGAAGATAATGCATTTTTCTTCTCGTTAAAATTGTTTTTTAACTCTTCTAATTTGGAGGGTATTTCTTCATCTTTATTGTGGAGTAAGGAGTGTATTTTTGAATCCAACTCCTGAAGTTCAATAAGTTTCCTAATCTCTTCTTTTAAATCCATTATTATTCTCGTATGTATAGAAAGAGAAAATCCCCATTACTCTCCACCCTTAGGGGCATGTTTTAAAATCATCAACAACTTCTGCTAATCCGTAACCTAAACAAATATTATTCCCTAGCTATCAATCATGGGCGATACAGGATTCGAACCTGTGACCTCTACGATGTGAGCGTAGCGCTCTAACCAACTGAGCTAATCGCCC
>CAYVYZ010000011.1:0-36604 GCA_964455875.1 uncultured Planctomycetia bacterium
AAAGCAAGAATAAGGTAACCACTGATACAACAGTAGAAGTAAAGAAAGAAGATTCTTTTAAGGTAAAGGCAAAAGGTATGGATGCAGATACAAAACTTAATAAAGTGAAGTTTGAGAAAGAAGTGAAAGTAGACTTATTTAATAAGGATAATGTTATAAATATAAATTGTGACGGTCCCCTTGAAATAGATTATAAGGAAGGCAAAGCCGTATTTAACAACAATGTAGTAGTTGATAATGTTCAGGGCAAAATGATTGCTAATAAGGCTACCGTATATTTTGATTCTGAGAATAGTCAGGTAGAAAAGGTTGTTGCTGAAGGTGATGTTAAGGTGATAAGAGATGACAACGTTACTTTTGCAGAAAAAGCAGTATATTCTCAAAAAGAACAGAAGATAATTTTGGAAGGTAGGCCAAGATTGGTAATATTTCCTAAGGGTGGGTCAAATTCCCTTTTTGACAAGAAATGAGAATACTTCAGATAAAGAACCTGTGTAAATCATACAACGGAAAAAAAGTAGTAAGGGGGGTGGATATATCTGTAAGAAGAGGTGAAGTTGTGGGTCTGCTTGGTCCTAACGGTGCGGGCAAGACCACTACTTTCTATATGATAGTGGGAGTGATTTCCCCTGACAGCGGACAAATCCTTTTTGATAATCAGGACATTACCCACTTACCTATACATATAAGAAGTAGATATGGCATAGGGTACCTTTCTCAGGAACCCTCGGTGTTTAGAAAACTCACTGTAGAGGAAAATATTATGGCAATACTAGAGACGCTTCCTCTTACAAGAAAAGAGAGACAAAGAAGGCTTGATTCTTTACTGCGGGAGCTTAATATCACCCATCTTAGGAAAAACAAGGCTTATACTCTAAGCGGTGGAGAAATGAGAAGGTTGGAAATAACTCGTGCTTTGGTTACCAATCCGTCTTTCCTTCTTCTAGATGAGCCTTTTAGTGGGATTGACCCTATCGTTGTTAATGAGGCAAAGCAAATAATAGCCAGCCTTAAAAGGAAGGGAATTGGCATTCTTCTTACTGACCACAATGTAAGAGAAACCCTTTCTATTACTGACCGCGCCTATCTTATTGCTGAAGGTAAGATTTTGATTTCAGGAGGGTCCCACGACTTAATCAACAATCCACAGGCTCGTAAAATATATTTAGGCGAAAGTTTTACTTTGTAAGAAAGGAGAAGAACGATATGAAGACTGAAGTAAAAAAGCTTGATAGATTAAAAAGAGTTTTGAGAATAGAGGTAGAAGAAGAAAGCGTTGCAAGAGACAAGAATGAAATCTACAAAAAACTCTCCAGAGGTCTTAAAGTTCCAGGCTTTAGGACAGGTACTGCTCCTTTGGAGATTGTTGAGAAACATTATAAGAAATTCTTGGAAGAAGAATTTCTAAAACATGCTATCCCCGACTATTATTCCCGTGCTTTAAAAGAAAATGGCTTAACTCCTGTTGGTTTACCTAAGATTTATGATGTTGTTTTCAGTAACAAGGGGCTCTCTTTTTCTGCTGAGTTTGAGGTGAAGCCACAGTTAGAAGTTGAAGATGAGGATTATAAAAACATAAAAATAAAAAACAGGAAGATAAAAGTAGAAGAGATTGAGATAGAGAAGCTTATTACTCAACTCAAAGAGAATGTTAAGAAAATAGTAAAGAAAGATTACACTGACGATGAGTTAGCAAGATGGGCAGGTTATTCTTCTAAAGAATCTCTAAGAGAAGCCATACACGCAGAGATATTTGTGAGTAAGATTAGGGCGCAGCGCAACGAGATAGAAAATACGATAGCAGAGGAGCTTATAAAGAGAGTGAGAGTGGAAATTCCCCATGGTTTGTTAAAGGAGCAAGAAGAGCATCTTCTGAGGCAGGAGATAGCTAATCTGCAGAGGCAGGGCGTTGAGGAAAAAGATATTAAGAAGTATGAAGATGACATAAGAAAAAGAATCAGTAAGATTGCCGAGAAGCAGATAAAGCTATACTATATATTTGAAGCTATTGCTAAAAAGGAGTCTTTGGAGGTAAATGAACGCAATCTTTCTGAGGCAGTTATGGGGTTTGTTCTAAGTTGTGCTAACTACTCAAAATAATAGCGAGGCCGAAGTAAATTAAGGAGGCTGTTATGAAAAATCAATACTATATTCCTATGGTTATTGAGCAGACCGGCAGAGTAGAGCGCGCTTATGATATATATTCGCGTCTTCTTAAGGATAGGATAATCTTTATAGGGACAGCTATTGATGACAATGTTGCTAACGTTGTGATTGCTCAGATGCTATTTTTGCAGATGGAGGATGTTAACAAAGACATAAATATTTATATTAACACCCCTGGTGGTTCCATTACCGCAGGGTTAGCTATCTACGATACAATGCAATTCGTTAAATGCGATGTCGCTACTTATTGTGTGGGGCAGGCTGCATCATTAGGAGCCTTACTTTTAGCTGCAGGGAAGAAAGGCAAGCGATTTGCTCTTCCCAATTCTCGGATTATGATTCATCAGCCTTGGGGAGGAGTGCAGGGTTCTGCTGAGGATATTTCCCGTCAGACCAAAGAGATATTGCGTTTAAGAGAAAAGGTTAACGAAATTCTTGCTTTTCATACCAATAAACCTGTCGAGAAAATCAAAGAAGATACTGACAGGGATTACTTTATGAGTGCTTACGAAGCTAAGGATTATGGTATAGTGGATGAGGTTATTCAATCTTCTTAGGATATTACCATGGCTTCTAGCCCCTAGATAGTTAGAAATAAGAGGAGGAAAATATGAAGAAAATTCACCTTCTTACTCCTGGTCCGACAGTGGTACCTTCGTCTATAAGAGAAGTTTTGTCTAAGGAAATAATACACCATCGTACTGAGGAATTCAGAGAAGTTTTACAGAGAGTACATAAAGGATTACAGGAAATTTTTTGTACAAAAAATCCTGTTGTTGTATTCGCTTCGTCAGGGACAGGTGCTATGGAAGCTGCAGTTACTAACTTTTGTTCTCAAGGAGATAAAATAGTGACTGTTGTAGGGGGGAAGTTTGGAAAACGCTGGGCAGAAATTGGGTATTCCTATGGTCTTCAGGTGTTAGAGCTCAATATTGAATGGGGTATGTCTCCTTCGCCTGAGGACTTAAAAAAGATGTTAGATAGTAATAGTGATGTTAAGGCTGTGTTTACTACTCTCTGTGAGACTTCTACCGGCACAGTGTATGATATTGAGAAGATAGCAGAGGTTATAAAGGGAAAGGAAGCAATACTGGTAGTAGATGCTATTAGTGGTTTGGGGCAGGATAAACTTTTAACTGACCAGTGGAATGTAGATGTTGTGGTGGGAGGTTCTCAGAAGGGATTTATGTTGCCGCCCGGGCTTTCTTTTATGAGTATTAGTGAGAAAGCGCGAAAGTTTTTAGATAGTTCAAACCTTCCTAAATATTATTTTAGCTTGAAAAAAGCACTGAAGAGTTACGAGAAAAGTGATACCCCTTTTACTCCAGCAGTTTCTTTAATTAGAGGTTTAGAAAAGTCTATTGAAATTATAATAGAGGAGGGGTTAGAGAAGCGCTGGGAGAGGTTTAAGAAATTATCATATGCTACTCAGAGTGCTGCCAGAGCCATAGGCTTGGAAGTTTTTTCTAAAAGCCCTTCTTCTTCAGTTACTGCTATAAGTATACCCAAAATACCTACTTCTACTGTGGTTAAGAAGTTACGCAAAGAATATGGATTAAGCATCGCTGGCGGTCAGGAACATCTTAAGGACAAAATTATTCGTATTGCCCATATGGGTATAATTGATATTGATGATTTAATGGTAGGGTTTAGTTTTTTAGAGAAAGTTTTAAAAGAGGCAGGCTATAAGTTAAAATTAGGAACATCTTTAGCGAAGTTACAGGAGGTTTATTATGCTTAAGGTGCTCGTCGCAGATAAATTAGCAAATGAAGGGGTAGAAATATTAAAGAACAGTGGTTTTAGCGTTGATATTAAAACAGGTTTACCCAAAGAAGAACTCATAAAGGTTATTAAAGACTATGATGCCGTTATCGTCCGCAGTCAGACAAAGCTAACAAAAGAGGTGATTGAGGAAGCGCATTCTCTTAAGGTTATTGGAAGGGCGGGCGTTGGTTTGGATAATGTAGATATAAATTATGCTACCAAGAAAGGAATTATTGTAATGAATGCACCAGGGGGTAATACTATTTCTACCTGCGAACACGCATTTGCCCTTATGCTGTCTTTAGCAAGAAAGATTCCTTTTGGGCATGCCTCTCTTAAAAAAGGAGAGTGGAATCGCTCTAAGTTTAAAGGGACAGAGATTTATGCTAAGACGTTAGGAATTATTGGGTTGGGTAGAATTGGAAAGGAAGTAGCCAAAAGGGCAGTTGCTTTTGGTATGGAGGTTTTAGCGTATGACCCTTTTATATCAGAAGAGGTAGCGGAGAGCATTGGTGTTAAAACAGTAGAACTAGACGAATTGTTAAAACACTCAGATATTGTTACAATTCACACTCCTTTAACTGGAGAAACAAAAGGTTTGATTTCTCATAGAGAGTTGTCTTTGATGAAACCCACCGCATTCATTATTAATTGTGCCCGGGGAGGAATAGTAGATGAAGAAGCACTTTATGAGTTCTTGAAAGATAATAAGATTGCCGGCGCAGCTTTGGATGTTTTTGAAAAGGAGCCTCCCACTGGTTCTAAATTGCTTCAGCTCGATAATATTGTGGTTACACCTCATTTAGGAGCCTCTACTCAGGAAGCTCAACTGAATGTTGCTGTAGAGATTGCTCATTGCGTAAAAGATGCTTTATTGGGGAAGGCAATAAAAAATGCTGTTAACTATGTACAGATGGAACCAGAGGTGTATAAAGTTATTTCTCCTTACATGGTTTTGACAGAAAAGATGGGGAAATTTCTTTCTCAGCTGGTTAAAGGTGCAGCTGAAGAGATTAAGATTTATTATATAGGGGAAATAGCTTCTTTTAAAGTAGACCCTCTTACTATGGCATTCACGAGAGGGTTTCTTTCTAGTATCTTGGAAGAAAATGTGAACTATATTAATGCTTTAGGGATAGCAAAGGAGAGAAGGATAAAAATAGAACAGATAAAAGTAGACAGAGAAGAGGAGTATGTTAATTCTGTAAGGGTAGAGATAAAGACCAATCAGGAAAAAAGAATATTGGAAGGGACACTGTTTGCCAATCAAGAACCACGTTTTGTGAAGATGGATGATGTTTATATTGAGATAGCCCCTTCTGATTATATGGTGGTGATTAAAAACCAGGATAAACCTGGCGTAATAGGCAATTTAGGGACTATCTTAGGAAATCATAATGTTAATATTGCTAATATGAGTCTAGGGAGAAAAAGGAAAGAGAATATTGCTGTTACTGTTCTTAACGTTGACAGTCCCTTAGGGGATGAAGTGATAAATGACATTAGGAAAAGCCCCAATATCATTTCTTTGAAATTTATTGTACTTAAAGATTAGAAAATGAGAAAACAAAGGATACTTTTACTTATTATCTTTATGACAGTAGCTCTTTCTGTCTTTGCAGAGAAGCTTATTGTGGTTTATACAGGAGATACTTATTCTTCTTTATACCCTTGCGGTAGTTGTCCTGGTTATGTTGGGGGAGGTATAGCCCGCAGGGCTCACGTTATCAAGACCTTACGTAATTCTTTCCATAATCTACTTGTTTTAGATGCAGGTAACTTTACTGCAGGAGGGCTTCTAGATACCGAGAGTATAAATGCAAGTATCGATAAAAAAAGGACTCTTTATTATATTGACGCTATTAGTGCAATAGGTTATGACGCAATGGGAATAGGGGAAGCGGAGTTTAATTTTGGCGTGGATTTCTTAAAAAACATTATTAGAAGTAAAGGGTTATCTCTTATATCCTGCAATGTTTCTTTAGAGGGAGTCTCTCCATATATTATTAAAGAGTTCCCTGGGTTTAATGTCGGGATTGTGGGTATTACAAGTATTTCTGTTTTACAGAAAAACAATTTATTTTCTAAGAACTATAAGGAAACTTTAAAAGAAGTTCTGAATAATATTAGGAATAAAGCCGACTTTGTTATTCTTCTTTCAAGTATGCCTGATAATATAAATGAAGAAATAGCAAAAAATTTTAACTCTATTTCTTTTATTATAAGTTGCGGGGCGAGCCTTTCTACATATCAGAAGAAAGAGGTTAATGGTGTTGTGATATTAAAGCCGTCCTATCAAGCAAAAAGCCTTAATATCTTAGAGCTAGAGATAGAAAATAAGCACATTAAAAAATATTCTCTAAGAAGGGAAAGCTTATCTTTAATAGTTAAGGAAGATTATGATGTTAAGAGGATTTTTCCTAAGTGTTTTTCTAGTAGAGATTGTTCTCATAGAAAGGGTTTGGTCTCCCAGTGTGAGAATTCTGCAACACTTAGGGCGCGTTGTGTTTATGTTGAGGCAAGAGAGTTAGATATCAAAGTTATTACAGATAAAAATTGTTCCTTCTGTGTTACTACTCGCACTGAAGAATATATAAAGAAACTGTTTACAGGAGCCCACTTTGAAATGATTGATTATCGTAGCGAAGAAGCCCAGCGCCTGATAAAGAAATATAAAATAAGCTCACTACCTGTATTTATTATTCCTAAGATGATAGAAGAAGATGCATTGTTCTCAAGAATTAGTGGTTTTCTAAGAGATGAAGGCGATTGTTTTCTTGTCAATAAGAATTTATCAGGTGTTTTTCTTTTTATTAATAGAAAAAGAGTACCTCAGAGTATTGATATATTTATAGACATCTATGACCCTAACGTTTTTGATAATTTTAAGACCCTTATAGATTTTTGCCGACAGAGAAGAGTAAAGCTGAACATATATTTTATTTATCCTCGAGGCAGGGCAAACTCGTTGAAAAAGTCCGCTGCTATAGAGGAGATAAAGAGGATGTTAGCGGTAAAGTATTTATATCCTGAGAAGTTTACGTCTTATCTTTTGAGACGCTTTGAGAATGTAAAGAGTAGTTGGTGGGTTAATATTATGGATGAGTTGGGTATTGATTACAGAAAGGTGAAGAAAACAATAGATTCTGGTAAAATTGATGAGATCATTAACAATGATTACAATTTTATTCGGACTTTAGGAATAACCACTGGTTCTGCTATGTTGATAAACAACCGCTATCTCTTCAGAGTATATAAAATAGAGAGAGAGGTTTTGGAAGAAATAATTAAATACAACTGATTTTCTTAAGAGGACGGAGGTGGTCTATGCCAAAAATCTATATCATTGATGTTACTAATCGTGATGGTGTGCAGACTTCAAGGATATGTCTTTCTAAGTTGCAGAAGACAATACTTAATATGTATCTTGATAAGATGGGAGTTTTTCAAAGTGAATTTGGGTTTCCTACCACTAACCATGAGATTAATTATCTAAATGCCAATATTAAGCTGAAGGAAAGGGGTATTATTAAGAACTTACGTCTTTCTGGGTGGGTGAGGGCTATACAGGAGGATGTAGAACTTGCATTCAAGAATGTTAAGAATCTTAAGTATCTGAATCTTTCTATATCTACTTCAGAACAGATGATTAAACATAAATTCAAAGGTAAACTTGATGGAGAAGGTGTTATAAAGAATATGGTGGATGCAGTTAAGAGAGCGATAAAACTGGGAGCAGAGGCGGTAGGTGTTAATGCAGAGGATGCTTCTAGAAGCAACCTTGATTATCTTGTTGATTTTGTTAAGGCAGCAAAACAGGCAGGGGCAGAGAGATTTCGTTATTGTGACACACTCGGTTTTGATACACCTTTTTCCATATATGAAAGATTAAGCTATATTTTAGGCAAGGTAAAAATTCCCGTAGAGGTACATTGCCATAATGACTTAGGGTTGGCTGTGGCTTCTTCAGTAGCGGCAGCAAAGGCAATATTGGATTGTGGTGTTGACGCCTATATAAATACATGTGTTAATGGCGTAGGGGAGCGGGCGGGTAATGCCGACTTGGTTAGTGTTATCTTGGCGGTTAAGTACGGAAGTGGAATGCAGAAATATAAGCTTGACGATAAAATTAACCTTAGAATGGCTTGGCGGATTTCAAAGTACGCTTCTTATGCTTTTGGGATCCCTATTCCTATAAACCACCCCGGAGTAGGAGCTAACGCCTTTGCTCATGAGTCAGGAATTCACGCCGACGGTACACTGAAAGACAGAAGAAACTATGAATTGTATGATTTTGAGGAGTTAGGCAGGGGAGAGCCTGAGATTATTGATACAGGAAGGAAGATTACAGTTGGGGAGTATTCTGGTATAAAAGGATTTAGAAATGTATATGAGAAGTTAGAGATAAAATTTAAAGATGATAAGGAAGCAAGGAGTATATTAGAGCTGGCGCGCTATGCTAATGTTCATAACCAAAAACCTTTGGTAGAAGAAGAGCTTAAGTTTATTGCCCAGTATCCTGATATAGCAAAAGAGTTGTTTACTATGCAGCCATAAAAATAGATTAAGAGAGATATGAATATTGCAGTTGTAGGCTTACAGTGGGGCGATGAGGGAAAGGGTAAGATAATAGATTATCTTGCTAGAGATGTTGATGTTGTGGTCCGGTTTCAGGGAGGTAATAACGCCGGCCATACTGTCGTCATTGGAAGAAAAAAGTTTGTGTTTCACCTTATTCCATCTGGTATCTTAAGAAACAATAAAGTATCTGTTATTGGCAATGGTGTGGTTATTGACCCGAAGGTTTTGCTTGAGGAAATAACTTTTTTAAGAAAACAGAGGGTTTCTGTTTCCCCTCGTAATCTGAAAATATCTTTTCTTGCTCATGTGATTATGCCGTATCATAAGCTTATGGATTCTTTTAAGGAAGAAAAAAGGCTTACCAGAATAGGGACTACTAAGCGAGGCATTGGGCCGTGTTATGCCGACAAAATTTCTCGTTGCGGCATAAGGATGATTGATTTGATAAACCCGAGAGTATTCTCTTTGAAGCTTAAAGACAATTTAAAGGAGAAGAACCTTCTTTTTAAGAATGTTTATGGAAGAAAGGGAATGTCTTTTAGGAAGATATTCAATGAATACTCATATTATGCTAAGTTACTTAAGCCGTATTGCTGCGATGTTTTAGATTTCTTTTATAAAAACCGCCGCCTTAACTTTCTTTTTGAAGGCGCCCAGGGAGCATTTTTAGATATTGACTGGGGCACTTACCCCTTTGTTACCTCTTCTAATACCGGGTCTTTAAATGCTGTTTTAGGAAGTGGTTTATGCGGAATAAAAATTGATAGGGTTGTGGGGGTGGCTAAGGCTTATACTACAAGGGTAGGAGAGGGCCCTTTTCCTACGGAAATTAAAGGAAAACAGGGGGAATATTTTCGTAACAGGGGAGAAGAGTTTGGTGCAACTACCCACCGGCCGCGGCGCTGCGGATGGCTGGATTTGGTTTTGCTTAGAGAGGCGGTAAAGATTAATGATGTTACAGAAGTTGTAATTACAAAGCTTGATATTTTAGATGAGCTAAAGAAAATAAAAGTATGTGTGGGGTATAGAAATAGTAAGATTAAACCTTATATTTTTTCCCACCTGAGAAGCATTCCTCCTGTATATAAAACAGTTAAGGGGTGGTGCTCTTCTATTGCGAATATAAGAAGTTATAATAAATTGCCCCGAGAGGCAAAAGAGTATATTTTGCTTATTGAAGAGTTTATTAAACGAGAGATTTCTTATATTTCTGTAGGGCAATTAAGAGACGCTATTATCTACAAGCGGCTTTCTTGACTTATATATAATTATATGGTAAGCTTAAAATGAAGGGTTATTTTTTATTGATAGTTTTTGTCAAAAGGAGGTGGGATATGCGAAAGGGTTTTACTCTAATTGAGCTTCTGATTGTTATTATTATCATTGCTATTCTTGCTTCTATTGCAGTTCCTCAATTTTTTAAGGTAGCAGAAAGGGCACGTGCTTCTGAGGCAGTTCAGGTTTTGGGGGCATTGAGGAGAGCGCAGTTAAGGTATTATTCAGAGCACGGTACTTTAGCAAACGCTATAAGTGATCTTGATTGCGATATGCCAAATACTAGGTATTTTGCTGGCAATGTTCAGCCATCGGGGCCGTATAATGGTGGAACCGAGGTAGTAGCGAGTGCTGTGAGAAATACTACTAATAATCCTGGTTTTGGGACTTACAATTTGTCCATCCATGGCAATGGTGAAATCACATGTAGTGGCGGCACAGGTAGGTGTAGTGAAATAGGGTTCTAATAGGTTGTTTCTTTAAGAAAGGTAGTGGATAAGAATGAAGTGGAGGCAAGGGTTGACATTGGTAGAACTTTTTGTAGTTATACTTGTTTTAAGTATACTGTCAACAATTGCCTTCACTTCATTTAGAAAATCAGTTATTAACTCCCGAGAGAAGGAAGCTCAGGCGATGCTTAATCTTATTGCCCAGGCAGAAAAGATGTATAAGCTTGAGGCAGGGGTTTACTGGCCGTGCCCGAATACTTCCAGCTGTAATACTCTTTTAGACTTAAGTATCCCTTCGGGCGCTTCGCGGGCGTGGGAATATAGGGTTAAGACGCGCAACTCTAATACTCGATTCTGTGCAGATGGGAAATGTATACAACCTAATCTTAGGGCACGCAATTTCTATATTAGAGACAATATTGAGGAACCCATTCCTGGAGACTGCGATTCTTTCTAGAGGGTGTTTCTATGCAGATAAAAAGAAAAGGATTGGGTTTTATTGAGATTATTGCGGCTACAGTCATTCTTGCCTTTGTCATTGTAGGTTTTTTTGCTACTTTTGTTTCTGTCCGCAAGTACATGAACAAGTCTAACCGCCGCCTTGTTGCTATTAACTATATGCGTTCTTATCTTGCATCTTTTTATAATGCTGTAAGAGAGGACTGGTACAGCAATAATACAGGCGCTCTTTCTTTGGGCAATCACAGTCTTTCTATATCTAATCCGGATTATTCAGGTAATTATTCTGTAGCTTCCGTGCCCTGGGGAAGAAGAGTAACTATTAACGTGAATTACCCTGCGAATTGAAATTATAGAGAGAGGCAACAGGTTGTATGGGGAGGTATAGGGATAAAGGATTGACGTTAGTAGAGCTCATTATAACAATGGTTCTTTTGAGTGTGGTTATTCTTGCTGCCACCACTTTTGATTATTCAAGTGTATATTTATTTGAATCATCCCGCAAAAAAGCAATACTTGTTGACGAAATGAGCCTTCTGTTGGAGCATATGGCTAAATATGCTACCTTTATTGTAGGTGATGTTAATAATAGAGGGATTGTAGTTGATGCTAACCATTCTGGGATTAATTTAAGGATAGATAAGAATGGCACCCCCGACAATTATGCTGATGATACATGGGTACGTTATCAAAGAGTACATATAGGTGGTTTACAGTACGGCGTAGAATTTTGCGAGGACGCCTCTAATCCTTCTTCCTGTAGTCCTCTTACCAAAAAGTTAGTGCCCTCCGGAGGGAATCTGTTACGGTTTGATAGTAATTCGTATGATCAGTTTAGTATTAGCAATGTGGCGTTACGATATGACCCTACGAGTCCTGAGAATGCAAGAAAAAACCCTCAGGTATTTCTGACTGAGCCTGTGGTATTTGCTTCCTTATCCCATTCCATAAATTAGCTTGACCCCATCTTGCTTCTTTAGTAAACTTATATCTTTAAGATATGAATTATCTTTAAATCGTTAACTTTGGTTTAAGCAAATAAGTGTTTACTTAAAAGTTTTTACTCTTTTTTCTGTGAGTTAAGAGGTATGAATTAAATATGGGCCGGTAGTTCAGTTGGGAGAACATCTCGTTCGCAACGAGAGGGTCGGCGGTTCAAATCCGCTCCGGTCCATTTATGCCAGAATAACATAGACAAAAATGGATTAACATAGATTATATCTGTGGCCGTCTGTAAGAAATCTGCGGTTATCTTTTATGTGAAAATATATGTTTTTAGCTTATCTTAAGGTATTAAGAAGAAGAAATTTTCTGTTTCTCTGGCTGGGTCAAATAATCTCGCAGTTTGGAGACAGGCTTACTCAGATGGCATTGATTGGTCTTGTTTACAAAATAAGACCTCATTCCTCAGTTAGTCTAGCAAAAATAATGAGTTTAGCGATTGTACCAGTATTTTTAATTTCTCCTGTGGCCGGTGTGTATGTAGATAGATGGGACAAAAGAAAAACAATGTATTTTTCTGATTTGTTGCGGGGGCTGAGTATTTTCTTAATTCCCTTTTTTTTCTTTCATTTTCACTCATTAGTTTTTGTATATCTGCTGATTTTTCTTTCCTTTTGCATTGGAAGATTTTTTATACCTTCTAAGATGGCAATTATCCCTTCCCTGGTAGATAAGAAAGATATCTTTATGGCCAATTCTTTAGTTTCTACCACAGCGATGGTGGCAGCAATGCTTGGGTTTGGATTAGGTGGCGTTATTGTAGAAAAGTATGGCATAAAAACAGCATTTTTTATCGACGCTCTTACTTTTTTTATTTCTGCGTCTTTTATTGGAATTATGAGAATAGAGGAGCATAAGCACTTTCGTGTTTCTGATTTACTATATCTTGGTAAAGATGCTATTAGAATAGTAAAACATTCTTTCTTTAAAGAGGCAAAGGAAGGAATAAATTATCTTTTTAGTTCCAGAGAGACAAGGTATGCCACCAAAATATTCTTTATGCTTTTTTCTTTTATCGGTGCCCTTTATGTAGTTTTTGTGGTGTTTATTCAGGATACACTTTCTACTGTTACTCTGGACTTGGGTTTTTTAGCAATTGGTGCAGGTTTTGGACTCTTTTTGGGCACTCTTATATACGGCAGATTCGGACGTAGTATGGACATAAGGAAGGTGATAAATATAACAATGATTGCATCAAGTTTGTATCTTGTTTTTTTTGTTGTTAGTTTAAAAAAGTTCCCTCATAAATTATTTGCTTTCTTTTCCGTGTTTCTTCTCGGTGTTATTGTTTCCCCTGTTGTTGTGGCGATAAACAGTTTAATTCATAAAAATAGCGACAATAATCTCTGGGGAAGAATTTTTAGTTCTCTTGAGATAGTTATTCACTTAGCTTTTATCATTTTTATGTTTTTAGCCTCTTATCTTGCTGAAGTTTTTACTCCCTTTACAATTATTATAAGTGTAGGTATAATAGTATTTCTTTTCTTCTTTTTTAACTTTATCGCTGAAAATGATTCGCGTAGAGGAAAGAAAGCTACCGCAACATGAGGTTTCTGTTGAGCGTTTTTTTTCTGTAAAGAGATTGTATCTTCTGCTCTCTCAACACACAGGAAAACCCTCAAAGCTTTTAGTTAACAAAGGCGATTCCCTTGAGGAATCTTCTCTAATTGCCGAAGGAGACGGCTTAATTTCTTCTTCTTTATCGTCTCCTGTTAAAGGCAAAATTAAGGATATAGTTTCTTTTAATCATCCTGTTTTAAAAAAAGACACGGCAGTTGTTATTGATGTAGACGGTTGTTCCCCAAAGGTATATTCTTTTAACAAAAAAGCAGATTTTCTTAAGAAAGAGGATCTATTGAGCAAGGTTAAACATGCTGGTATTGTAGGTATGGGCGGGGCAGCTTTTCCTACTCATATAAAGCTAAGTCCTCCCAAAAGAATAGATACTTTGATTGTTAATGGTTGTGAGTGTGAACCCTATTTATCCTGTGACTACAGGCTTATGGTAGAGAAATGCGAAGAGATTTTTAAGGGGGTTGAACTTGTCTGTAGAATAGTTTCTCCTCAAAGAGTGATTTTTGCTATTGAGGAAAACAAACCCGAAGCGATAAAAAAGTTTAACAGTGTTATCAGCACAAAGAAATATTCCTTGCCGCAACAAAAGTTGGCAATTTTACCATCATATTACCCTCAAGGAGGAGAAAAGCAGCTCATTTATGCTTTAACAAAAAGAAGAGTTCCTTTGGGTGGACTCCCTTTTGATGTTGGCTGTTTAGTTCATAATGTTGGCACTATATTTGCTATATATGAAGCCGTTTATTATGATAAGCCTCTTATTGAAAGGGTAGTTACTTTTGCAGGTGGGGCACTGAGAGAGCCAAAGAATTTACTTCTTAAATTAGGCACAACCATTGCTGAGCTCTTTGAAGAGGGCATTTTGTCCTTTAAAGAAGAGCCTGTTAAGATTGTTTATGGCGGGCCAATGATGGGAATTGCCCTTAAAGGTCTTAACTATCCTATTATGAAAGGAACAAGTGGCATTCTTTTTCTTACCCAGAAGGAGGTTGATTTAAGAGAGGAGTCAGTATGTATTCGGTGTGCCCGCTGTGTAGATGCCTGCCCCATGGGCCTTTTGCCTTTAGAGTTTGTGAAGAAAGTTAAGAATGAAGAGTATTCTTCTCTTGAGGATTTTTATATAAAAGATTGTATTGAGTGTGGAGCATGTAGTTTTACATGTCCGGCCAAAATACCAATTGTTCATTATATTAAGGTAGGCAAAAAATATGCGGTTAGCAGTTAGCGTTTCTCCTCATATAAAAGCTGGTTATGATACTCCTTGGGTTATGCGGCAGGTTATCTACGCTCTTATGCCGGCTTTTTTGGCTTCTTTGTATTTCTTTCGCCAAGATGCTCTTTTTGTGATTCTAAACTGCATCATAACCTGTGTGGCAACCGAAGAAATAATTAGCCGTATAAGAAAGAAGCCTTCACCAATAAAAGACGGTAGTGCAGTATTGACAGGAATCTTATTGGCGTTTGTGCTTCCTCCTTCTATCAAATGGTATGGAGCAAGCTTAGGCGCAATATTTGCTATTTTGGTAGGTAAGCACCTTTTTGGGGGGTTGGGCAACAATATCTTTAACCCTGCTTTAGTAGGAAGGGCATTTCTTATGGGTGCTTTTCCTAAAATGATGACAACATGGAGCGAGCCATTTAGTTTGCAGGTGGTAACAGAAGCTACCCCTCTGGCGTTACGTAAATTTGACCATATCTTAACGCCTATTTCGCATCTTTTTCTTGGTAATACTAGTGGGTGTATTGGAGAAACTTCAAGTTTAGTTTTGATTCTCGGAGGAATTTACCTTATAGTGAGAAAAGTAGCAGACTGGAGGGTACCCTTAAGTATAATCATAACCTCCGCACTAATTTCTTTTGTTTTTTATCTTGTAAATCCTGTAAATGGTTCAGTCTTGTTCCATCTTTTTGGCGGAGGGCTTATGCTTGGGGCTTTTTTTATGGCTACTGATCCTGTAACTACGCCTGTAAGTAAAAAGGGAAGATTTGTATTCGGAGTCTGTTGTGGTGCTCTTATTATGGTGATTCGCTATTTTAGTGGGCTTCCTGAAGGAGTTATGTATTCTATATTGTTTATGAATGCTTTTGTTCCTTTGATTGACAGGGTATTTAGACCAAAAAGTTTTGGGGCAATGGGGACTGTTAGGAGGGAGAAATATGAGGGATAACATAAAAATAATAGGGGTGTTAACTATTGTGTGTTTAGTTTGTGCTTTGTTTCTTTCTTTAGCAGCAAGCATGGCGAAGGATAAGGTGACGCGTAATGAAAGCAAAGCTATAAGAGAGGCTATTTTTAATATTGTAGGGGAGTGTAAAGAGATTAAAGAGGTGAGCATTAAAGGGACAAAGGTATATAAGCTTTTCGATGACAAAAATAGTCTTATAGGTTATGGATTCTTGGCTGCAGGAGAAGGTTATCAGGGTAAGATAAAGATTATGACTGTCGTAGACAAAAACTTTAATAAACTTTTGGGGATAGAAATTATTTCTTCCCAAGAAACACCAGGGCTGGGTGCAAAGATTAACGAAGATTATTTTAAGAATCAGTTCAAAAGTCTTAACATAAAAATTCCTATTGAATACACAAAAGGAGAAGTTAAAAAAGACAACCAGATTAAGGCTATTACAGGAGCAACGATTTCTTCTAAGTCAGTGGTAAATATTCTTAATAAGGCAATAGACAAGTTAAAATCATTGTTAAAAAATGAATAATTTCATAAAAGGCCTCTGGAAAGAGCATCCTGTGTTGAGGCAGCTTTTAGGGATGTGCCCTACATTAGCAGTTACTACTACTGCTTTAAATGGCCTTTCTATGGGGTGCGCTGTTATTTTTGTTTTGTTTTTTTCTTCTTTGGTGGTTTCATTGATAAAGAGGGTAGTTCCTCATCAGGTGCGTATTGCTGTATATACAGTAATCATTGCTACATTTGTAACTATCGTTGATATATTCTTTAAAGCTCAGTTTCCCAAAATAAGTGAACAGTTAGGTCCATACGTTCCTCTTATTATTGTTAACTGTATCATCTTGGGAAGATGCGAAGCGTTTGCCTCACGTTATAGTGTAAAGGAATCCTTACTTGATGCTTTAGGCATGGGGATAGGATTCACATGGGGTTTGTTTATTTTAGGAACAATTAGAGAAATCTTAGGTTCGCGAACTTTTTTAGGGATAGAGATTTTGCCATCTTCGTTTAATCCTTTAGTAGTGATGGTTCTTCCTAGTGGAGCCTTCTTAGTTTTAGGATTTATGATAGCGGCAATGAATAAAATAGAGGAGAAGTCACAATGAGGGATTTACTTCTTATATTTGTTTCGACAGTCTTAATCAATAATTTTGTGCTTTCTTATTTTCTGGGTATATGTCCTTTCTTGGGGGTATCTGCAAGATACGAGTCTGCTTTTGGAATGGGGATGGCGGTAGTTTTTGTTATGACACTTGCCACAGCAATAAGCTGGATTATTTATCATCTTGTGCTTGTTAAGTTAGGTTTGTTTTTCCTGGAGTATGTGGTATTCATTCTTGTTATTGCGTCATTAGTGCAAATTGTAGAGATGTTTATCAGGAAATTTTCTCCTTCTCTTTATCAATCCCTGGGTATTTATCTACCTCTTATTACCACTAACTGTTCTATACTGGGAGCAGCATTGTTTATGGTAACACGTAACTATAATTTTCTTGAGGCTGTAGTTTTTGGGTTCTCAGGAGGGATAGGGTTTTCTCTGGTGCTTTTGGTTATGGCAGGTATTCGTGAGGAGTTAAAATACGTTGATGTTCCCCGTGTATTTAAAGGGGCACCAATAACTCTTATTACAGCATCTTTACTTGCTTTAATATTTATGGGATTTTCAGGGTTGATAAGTTCCTAAGATGAGAGAAGTTATTTTTTCCTTAGTTACTTTAGGCAGTGTAGGGCTTATTTTTGCAGTACTTTTAGCCTTTCTGGATAAGAAGCTCAGTATAGAGGAGGATGAAAAGTTACAAGAGATTTTAAATGTACTGCCGGGAATAAACTGCGGGGCCTGTGGATTTAGCGGTTGCCGAGCATTTGCTGAGGCAGCGATAAGAAGGAAGAGTATTTTTTCTGGGTGTATCCCAGGAGGCGCATCTGTAAATGATAAGATAAAGAATATACTGGGCATATCAGAAGTAACTACAACTAAAAGAAAAATTGCTATCTGTCATTGTACTGCAGATAAGAGCCAGAAGAAGTCTTCAAGTGATTACTATGGATTGTTAACGTGTAAAGCAGCTGATATCACAGAAGGGGTAATTGACTGTATTTACGGGTGTTTGGGGTTGGGAGATTGTGTTAGGGTCTGTCCTGTAGGAGCAATTACTCTTAGAGAAGGAAGGGTGTATGTAGATATTAATCTTTGTATTGGATGTGGTAAGTGTGTGGAAGCTTGCCCTCGCGGTCTTTTTGAATTAGTTGAGCTTGGCAAAAAGGCTCTTTACTACGTTGGTTGCAGTAACAGGGAAAAAGCTCTTGATGTAAAAAGAGTTTGTAGTAAAGGGTGTATTGGTTGTGGTATATGCAGTCGTTTAAAGGATTCCCCTTTTAAAGTAGAGGAGAACCTTTCTCGCATAGACCGCAAGAGGGAATTTTCATTGGAAGTTCTAGAAGAAGCACGTAATAAGTGTCCTACTAAATGTATTGTTAGTGTCAATGTTTAGAGAGGAAGTAGAAGTTGTTGACATTACCTCTACAGAGGTCGGTATTAAATTTATAAAGAGGGCAATGTGCTCTTGCTGCAGATTTTCTTCTTTATGTGCAAAGGAAGGAGAAATTATGCATATTCCTAAAGGTAATTTTCTTATAAAAAAAGGGGATAGGATAGAAATAGGTATTGAAGAGAAAAAGACATTGCTTGCAAGTATTATTATGTTTTTTATTCCTGTTTGTGTTTTTATGTTCGGTCTTTTTATTTTTAGGGTTTATGGAGAACTGTTAAGTTTTCTTTTTGCTTTGGGTATTACCAGCTTCTATTATTTGATTATAAGAGGGGTGTTTAAAAAGAAAAGCTCCTATTTTCAAGTGAGGATAATGAAGAAATTATGAAGATTGCTATATTAGCATCAGGCAACGGTTCGAACTTTGAAGCGATTGTTAAAGCGACAGAAAGAGGTAAGATAAGAAATGCCAAAGTGGTTCTTCTTATAACTGATAAGAAGAATGCTTTTGTGCGCGTGCGTGCAAAAAGGCATAAAATAAAAGATGTATTTGTTGACCCTAATAGGTTTAAAGATAGGGTTTCTTTTGATAGAAAGATTGCAAGAATCCTTAGGCAAAAGAAGATAGACCTTGTAGTGCTGGCGGGATTTATGCGGATATTGACTCCTTATTTTGTAAGAGTGTTTAAGAACAGAATTTTAAACATTCATCCTGCGCTTTTGCCTTCTTTTAAAGGGACAGCTGCTATTGAGCGTGCTTACCATTACGGCGTAAAAGTTACGGGGGTAACAGTTCATTTTGTTGATGAAGACGTTGATCACGGTCCTATTATCCTTCAGGCTCCTATTTATATTTCTGAGAGAGATGATTTAGAAAGCCTTGAGAAGAAAATTCATCGCTTAGAGCACCGCCTTTATCCTTTGGCTATTAAGCTATTTATTGAAGGTAAACTCGTTATAAGTAAAAGGAAAGTCTTAGTTCAAGAATGATTCCTCTTAATAGTCTTTCTCAAGCAGAGCTTTTATGGTGTAGAGCCTTTTCTTGCCGGAACTTTTATCTATTATTTCTACATAATCAATATCGGCAGTAAATTCTTTATATATATTTAGGTAGTGAATAAGCGATTTTTCTGCTGTGGAAAAAGGTGAGGGTATTTTGTTCTTGCTGGCGGTTATGTGTGTGATATCGACTATGATAGTTATTTTTCCGTATTGGTAATTTCCGTCTATAGTGTTAACACTTACGTATTTATTCTCACTTTCTTTATAGTAGGTATTCATTAATTTTTGTAGTACGAGGTAAGTTATAAAGTCTCCCATTGTTATTTCGTTCATGGTTACGTGAAGGCCTTTTTCGTCTCCTAGGGCATTGTGGTTTTCTGTGGGTATGAATACCATTCTGTTTTGTAATTCTTTTTGGGAGATAAATTGCAATTCAAATTTTACAATATCAGGGACAAAACCAATTTGGTAGATATCTACGCCAATATTTTTTATGTCTGAAGCGACGAAGGCAAAGAACTTAGGAGGTTTATCCATGCTTAACACCACCCGTTTCAGAGAAAGAAATATATGTTCTATTTTTTCTCTAGCTTTCTCATTGAATGATTTATCGGGATTTACCAAATCGTAAAAAGGGGCGTATATCCAGATGGTCTCCCCCGTAATAAATGTAGTTACATCGATGTTAAATTCCTCTTTGCATATTTTTTCTATCGTTTTCTCGATGTCTTTGCGCTTGTAGGTAGGGTTAATAGTACAGGAAACAAGAATTATGCTAATGGCTAGTATCTTGAGGGCGTTCTTTACCATACTTCCTAAAGATATCTACAATCTCATCGTATTCTAACTCTCCCTTCTTAAGAAGTTCAGTGGCAAAATACTCTAAGAGGTCTTTTTCTTGGGTGAGAATTTGTTCAGCTTCCTTAAGGCAGTCTTTGAGGATTCCCTGAGTGTCTTCATCTAGCTTTCTCTTTGTCTCTTCGGAGATGTTAAGTACTTCACTGTTCCATTGCGTTTGAGTTAAAGCATAGAAGTTTCCTAATAACCCTGATTTTCCCATTCCCCATCGCCATACCATTTCATGGGCAAGACTAAAGGCTTGCATAAAATCTTCTTCTACACCAGAAGAAGTAGTACCAAATTTTATTTTCTCCGCAGCGTAACTTCCTAAGTAAGTCTTAATATTGGCAAGAAACCACTCTTTCTTATGAATGTGAATTTCTTCAGTAGGCCTGTGTCCTATATAGCCATAGGCACTTTTGCGGGGAATGATGGAAGCTTTAATTACATCGTCCGTGGGGTGGGTAAGATAGGCGATAATGGCATGGCCTGCCTCATGATAGGCCACCCATACTTTTTCTTTTTCACTTAGCGTAATTTCGCTTTTTAATCCAAAAACAACACGGTCGTAAGCTTCGGATAAGTCTTTGTTAGTTATCTTTTCTCTTTTGTTGCGTACAGAAATTAAAGAAGCTTCTCTTACCATATTAGAGATATCAGCAGGAGAAAATCCCACTGCTTTGCGTGCCAGTACATCTATATTGATAGAGGAATCATATTCTGTTTTATCGAGGTAATATTTAAAAAGTTCTTTTCTTTCTTCTAAGTTAGGCTTGGGAACATATATTTTTCTGTCAAAGCGGCCTGCCCTCATTAATGCAGGGTCAAGATTTGATTCCGGTACATTTGTTGCAGCAATAACCACAATGTTGTTTTCTGTTTGTCTTAAGCCGTCTAATTCTGTAAGGAGTTGATTAACGGTTGCATTATAATCCATGCCTGCCCCCATTCCGCTTACGCCTACTCTTGGACGGGCAATAGTATCAATTTCATCAATAAAGATAATGCAGCCGCCGTGAATTTCTGCTAGAACGCGCGCTTCTTTAAAAAGACTTCTTACCTTCGATGCACCCACTCCCACAAATATTCCGATAAATTCACTTCCTACTGCGGCCAGGAAAGGAAGGCCTGTTTCTGTAGCAATAGCTTTGGCAAGGTATGTTTTGCCACATCCTGGAGGACCTACCATTAAAACTCCTTTTATAATCTTTCCTCCTATTCTTTTAAGTTGCGAGCGGTCTTTTATTAGCCTTATTACCTCTGCTACCTCCTTCTTTATAGACTTCATTCCCACCACATCAGACCAGCGTATATTTACATCTTGAGGTTTTATTTTTTTTTGCCCTATCTTTGAAAGCCCCCCTCCAAAGAAAAACCACATATAACTGAACGTATAAATAGATGCAAAGATGAAAGCGGTAATAATGCTTAAGAATAGTTGCAGAGGAATTCCTGCCAAAGTCATCTTTTTGTAGAATGATTCTAAGGTTAAGAAATTTTTTATTCCCACAATAAGGAGAAAGATAAGAAATGAGAGAAAGGCAGCGCCGATAAAGATAATTAGAATCTTTACCCAGTGAAATTTTATGAATTTTTTAATTTTTACTGTATCCATATCTAATTCTTTACATAACATTACCATACTTTCTTTTATTTGTCAAAATATTGACTTATGTTTTTTTGAGAGTATAATTTTATGCAATCTAAGGTTAAGGGACGTAATTTATTATAAGGAGAAAGGAGGATTATAATGGCTAAGATTAAAAAAGTATTTGCGCGTGAGATTCTTGATTCGCGTGGTAATCCTACAGTGGAAGTTGATGTTGTTCTGGGCAATGGAGTTTTAGGCAGAGCAGCAGTACCTTCAGGTGCTTCTACCGGTGAGCATGAGGCGCTGGAATTAAGAGATGGAGACAAAAAGAGATTTAAAGGCAAGGGTGTGCTTAAAGCGGTTAAGAATGTCAATTCTATAATTGCTAAACATATAGTAGGTAAGGAAGCAGATTTTAGAAAGATTGATAAATTGCTTCTTAAGCTTGATGGAACAGAAAATAAGTCAAACCTTGGCGCCAATGCTATTTTAGGGGTTTCTCTGGCTGTTGCTAAAGCAGCAGCTTACACAAAGAGCCTCCCTTTATATAAATATCTCAATGGAAAGGCAAAGCTTTTACCGGTACCTATGATGAACGTCTTAAATGGGGGGTTGCATGCAGATAATAACCTGGATATCCAGGAATTTATGATTGTTCCTTTCGGGTTTAAAACATTTAAGAGAGCCCTCCAGGCAGCTTCAGAGGTCTTTCATACCTTAAAGTCTATTCTTAAGTCTAAAAACCTTTCTACCAGTGTAGGGGATGAGGGAGGCTTTGCCCCCAATTTAAAAAGGAATGAAGAGGCAATAAGGTTGATTATTGAAGCAATAGAGAAGAGTGGATACTCACCTACGAAGCAGGTATGTATTGCCCTTGATCCTGCTGCCAGTTCATTTTTCAGTAAAGAAAAGTATGTACTTGAGGGTAAAAAAGTCAATTCACATTATATGACAGACTTTTACTCTCGGTTGGTTAAAAAGTATCCTATTTTTTCTATTGAGGATGGTTTAGCAGAGGATGACTGGGAGGGATGGAGTTATCTTACAGAGCGTTTAGGCAAAAAGATTCAGCTTGTTGGTGATGATATATTTGTTACTAACACAAAACGGATTAAAAGAGGCATAGAAGAAAAAGTGGCTAATTCTGTTCTTATAAAAGTGAATCAGATAGGGACTCTTACAGAGACACTGGATGCGATTAAACTTGCTTTTAGGTACGGTTATACAGCAGTGATTTCACATCGCTCAGGAGAAACTGAAGATACGACAATAGCTCATCTTGCGGTGGCGACAGAGTGCGGACAGATTAAAACAGGTTCTTTGTCTCGGAGCGAGAGAATAGCCAAATACAATGAGCTTCTGCGCATAGAAGAAGCACTTGGCAAGAAAGCTCGCTATGCTTCCTGGTTGGTTAAAAAACGTTTAAAATAAGTGAAGAGAGTGGATATTTCTCATTTTAAGCTAAACAGAATTATATTTGCTGTTGTAATTATAGGGGTGGTGGTTTTTTTTATTTATCTTCCCGATTATACACGTCTTAAGAATTTGAGAAAAGAAAATAACCGTCTTAAAAATGAGATAAAAGAATTAAAAGAAGAAATTGTTGAAATAGAGGAAAACCTGAATCGCTTAGATAAAGATCCTTCTTTTTGGGAGCAATTAGCGCGTAAACACATGAAAGTGCTGAAGAAGAACGAAATATTAGTTGACATAAACTCCCAAGAAGAATAAAATTAGATATTTCTTCAGTTGTTTCTTTATTCGCGGGGTGGAGCAGTCAGGTAGCTCGTCAGGCTCATAACCTGAAGGCCGGCCGTTCAAATCGGCCCCCCGCAACCATTCTAATTTCTATTTTGTTTTTCCTCAGAATGACCTTTCTAAAATTTCTAAACATGGTTTAAATTAATTGAAATAGTTAAGGCAATCTGATAAAATTAAAAAAGACAATTTTGTTCTTTATTTTTTATTTCTTAGGAGGGGATGGATGAAAAAAAAGTATACTTTAGGAGTTGGTTTAAATCTTTTTGATGCCCGGGCAGTCTTGCTTAAAGACGGCAACTTGTGTGTAGCGACTTTTGAGAGGAAAAGAAAAGAGATTACAGCTAACGATACAATTAAAGTTATTCTGGAGCTTTGCGAAGGGATAATGAACAGAGCAAAGAAGTTTAAAGGAGATATTTGTGGTATAGGGCTAGCGCTAGGTGGAATTGTTGATAAGAAAAAAGGGGTTGTTTATTGGCCGCAGAGGGTAGATTCTACCTATGTATATGTAAGTATTCCTTTAAAGAAATATTTGGAAAACAGGTTTAAACTTCCTGTGGTTATCGAGAACGACGCTAATGCCTCCTTGTGGGCTGAATATGTTCGAAATTTCCCCAAATATAAAAATATAGTTTATCTTTTCTCTGGGGTGGGGTGTGGCCTTCTCTTAGACGGCTCTTTATATAGAGGTAAAAAGGGGGCTGCGGGGGAGCTTTTTATTAATACAAAACGAAGGATGAGCTCATACTTAGGAGAGTTTTCTTTTTTGGGGCAGTGGTCTTTAGACTTAGGTATAGTTAAGCGGGCAAAAGAGCTTATTTCTTTGGGAAGAACAACTTCACTTATTAAGAAAATTTCATCGCTTGGTGATTTATGCTTGGAGGATATATTTTCCGAAGCTCGCAACAAAAAGGATAGGGTATCTTGGGAGATTCTAAAAGAGGCAGCCTTTTCATTAGGTGTTAAGTTGTCTTTCTTGGTTGATCTGTTGAATCCTGAGCTTGCCATAATTGGAGGAGGTTTTGAAGAAGCTGGCGAATTCTTCTTGGAGGAGATAACTAGAACAGTTAAAAAATTTTCTCTTAGTGAAATGAGAGAAGGATTAAAAATTGTTTTCTCTAAGTTAGGCAGAGAGGCAACATCACTGGGGGCAGCACTCTTGGTTTACGAAGAAAATTCTTTACAGTGATGGCATCTATGCTATAATGAATTTCGAAGAAGGGAGGTGATTATGCTAAAGGAAAAACTGCCGTTAATTATTCTTTTAGTTTTATTAATTATAAGTGGAATAATAACCTTTAATTTTTATTCACAGACCCAACAATTAACCGCCGCAAACGATAAGTTAAAGCAAGAAAAAGCAAGGTTAGCCCAAGAGAACAAGTCTTTATATTCTAAATATAAAGATATAGAGAAAAGATATAGGGATGAAAAAAGAAGGCTGGAAGAGATTCAGAAGGAATTGGCAAAGATAGAGCAGCAGAAGAATGATTTGAAAGAAAGGTACGAGGCAGTCTCTAAAGAACGTGATCAGTTAGTTGAGAAGATTCAAGAATTAAATAGAACCAAACAGGCTGTCGCTAAGCCTTCCCAGGCTCAACCTCTACAGAAGCGGGTGGTTTCTTCGGATGAGTACTGGGCAGATGTTATCAAACAGAAGGCACAGCTGCAGAGTAAGTTTGAGAGTCTTCAGAAAGAGCTTTTGGATTCTAAGGCACAAATTGCAAAACTCCAGAAGGACAATAAAGAGTTAAGCTTAAAGATAGATGAGTTAAGCAAGCTGAAGGATAAGTTAGAGATGGAGATGTCTTTTAAAGAAAGGACCATGGAGATAATGAGTAGGGATTTGGTTGGTGAGAGAGAAGCAAGGAAAAGGCTAGCCGATGAGTTAGAGAAACTTAGAGATGAGAATATAAGTCTTAAGCGAGAGCTCATTGTTGCTAATAACGATAAGATAAAACTTCAAGATAAACTTAAAGAAGCAATTGAAAGAAAAGTTAAACTTGAAAAGACAGTATCAGAGGTAGAAAATGTTCTTAAAGAAAAGACCCTTCTTTTTTCTGAATTAGAGAGTCAACTTACTAAGGCAATAGGGGCAAAAGAGGATATTTCTGGTAAAGGCTCAGCTTCTGTAGAGTTGCCTCCGATTGTGGTAAAGTCAGAGAGTGAAGGGCATGTATTAAAAGGTGAAATCTTGGCAGTTAATAAGAATGACAATTTTGTTATCATCGATTTAGGAAAAGATTCAGGAGTAAAGCCCGGTATGGAATTTAATGTTGTAAGAGAAGGAGAAAACATCGGTGCTATAAAAGTTATTGAGACAAGAAGAGAAATTGCCGCTGCTGATATAGAAGAAGTAACACAAGGATATTCTATTCGCGAAGGAGACCAAGTTTCTTTAAAATAATCTCTTAAGAGTGAATCCCCTACGTAAGATTACTATTATAGATGTTGCCCGGGAAGCGGGAGTATCTATTGCCAGTGTATCGAGATTTCTTAATAATCCTTCCTCTTTGCGCAAAGAGAACAGAGAAAAAATCCATGAGGCAATCAAAAAGTTAAACTATCGGCCTTTAATTCATGCTCAAAGGCTTGCAGGGGGTAAACTTGGTATTTTCGGCCTTATTATCCCAGGATATGAAGGAATTTTTTACTCTTTTTATGCATTGGAAATTATAAGAGGGGTAGGTTTGGCTTTGGAAAGAGAGGGATTAGATTTACACATAAACATATTTTGGAATAAGGATAACTTTAAAGATTCTCTAGTTGACGGGGTTATATTTGCGGATATCATTAATAACGAACATCAGCTTAGAAGGTTGTTAAAGAAGCAGATTCCTGTTGTGGTAATTAACAGAAAGGTTGAAGATTTAGAGGTTAGTTTTGTAGCTGTTGATAATTTTAAAGGAGCGTACGAGGCAACAGATTTCTTAATTAAACGAGGTCATACTAATATTGCTCATCTCTGTGGCGATCTTAATGTTCAATGCGCACAGGAGAGGCTCGATGGTTATAAAGAGGCACTAAAAAATAACAATATTCCTGTAAGAGAAGAGTACATAAAGATTGCTAATTTCTCCAGGACAGAAGCTAGAGAAGCACTCCAGGAGTTGTTTTCATTAACCAATCCACCCAGTGCTATTTTTGCTGCAAGTGATGATATGGCAGAGGAGGTTTTGGGTTTCGCTAGAGAGAAAGGAGTAGAGGTTCCTTCTAAGTTAAGTGTGATTGGTTTCGATGATAACCCAAGGTGTGTGCACAATAATTTCGCTTTAACCACTGTAAGGCAACCTTTAGGGAAGATGGCTCAGACAGCAGTTAGTATTCTTAAAGAGTTGGTCAACAAAAAGGATACTTCCTTAAGGAAAATTATTCTTGAACCCGAGCTGGTAATAAGAGATACAGTCAGTCTTTCTTAACAATATATAGTGAGCCAATCTTGTCTACATACAATATATAGTATTTTTCTTGACATCCTTTCTCTTTGGTGATATAAAGTAGATAGAGTAGTCTTTTTAAAAGAAAGGAGCTTGTCATGGAATCAAACGTTAATTTTTCTCCCAATGCGTTGATTGTCTTAAAGAGACGTTATCTTAGGAAGAACAATAAGGGAGAAATAATAGAGACGCCAGAGGAGATGCTTAGGCGGGTTTCAGAGGCTATTTCAAGTGTAGAGAAGAAATATGCTTATGATGCCCAGTTTATAGAGAATATAAGAAGAGAGTTTTTCAATATGATGGCAAGGTTAGAGTTTATGCCGAATTCTCCTACCCTTATGAATGCCGGGAAGTCTTTAGGACAGCTCTCTGCCTGTTTTGTTGTACCTGTGGATGATTCTATGGAGTCAATATTTGATGCAATTAAAGCAACTGCTTTGATTCATAAGACAGGCGGGGGAACGGGCTTTAGCTTTACACGACTTCGTCCCAAGAATAGTGTTGTAAGGAGTACAGGAGGGGTGGCAAGTGGACCAGTTTCCTTTATGAAAGTGTTTGATGCTGCTACTCAGGCAGTAAAACAAGGAGGGGCACGACGCGGAGCTAATATGGGTATTTTAAGAGTAGACCATCCCGATATTCTAGAATTCATATCTTGTAAAGAGAAGGAAGGAGAAATATCAAATTTTAATATTTCTGTAGCAGTAACTAACGACTTTATGGAAAAAGTTTTTAAAGGAGCAGAATACAATCTTATTGATCCACGTACCCAGAGGGTTGTTAAACGGCTCGATGCAAAAGATGTGTTTGATCTTATTGCAACTTATGCCCATAGAAATGGTGAGCCAGGAATTGTCTTTATTGATAGAATAAATGAAGCGAACTTGGTTCCTCACCTGGGAAATATTGAATCCACAAATCCTTGTGGAGAGCAACCATTATTACCTTATGAGAGTTGTAATCTCGGCTCTATTAACCTGGCAAAAATGGTAAAGCAAGAGGATGGTAAGTTTGTTATTGATTGGGATAAGCTCAAGAATGTTACCCGATTAGCTACCCGTTTTCTTGATGATGTTATTGATGCGAATAAATTTCCCATACCCCAAATAAAAGAAAATACCTTAAAGACACGCAAAATAGGTTTGGGAATAATGGGTTGGGCGACAATGTTGGGATTTCTTGGGATTCCTTATGGCTCAGAAGAAGCATGTGAGTTAGGCCGGAGGGTTATGCGTTTTATTTATGAAAGCGCAAAAGAAGAGTCCATTCTTCTCGCTAAAGAGAGAGGAGTTTTTCCTGCATGGAAACGTAGTGTTTGGGAGAGCAGAAACATAAGAATAAGAAATGCCACTTTAACTACTATTGCTCCCACTGGTTCAATTAGTATTATCGCTGGTCCTACCTCAACAGGGATAGAGCCATTATATTCTCTCTGTTATTTTAGGAACATTCTTGATGGAGAAAAGCTTTTGGAGGTTGACCCCGCTTTTGAATATACAGCAAAGAAAAGAGGGTTTTATTCTGAGGAGCTTATGAAACGGCTTGCTTCGGGAGAAAGCATACAGAACATGAAGGAGGTTCCTTCTGATGTAAAACGTATTTTCCTCACTGCTTTAGAGATTGATCCCGTATGGCATGTAAAAATGCAGGCTGCTTTTCAAGAATATACTGATAACGCTGTTTCTAAAACTATAAATCTTCCCAACAGTACCACTGTAGATGATGTAAAAGAGATTTATATCCTTGCTTACAAATTGGGGTGTAAAGGTATAACTGTATACAGGGATGGTAGTAGACAGGAACAGGTGTTGACCGTAGATAAAAAAGAACCAAAGCCCCAGGTTAGCGAATCGCAAAGTTTTTGTCCCTATCCTAAACCTCGTCCTGAAGTAACAGTTGGTACTACTACTAAAGTGCCTACAGGTTGTGGCAACCTTTATATTACTGTTAATCAGGATGAAGAAGGAAATTTCTTTGAGGTGTTTACCCAGATGGGTAAAGCTGGTGGGTGTGCTGCTTCACAGTTAGAAGCGATAGGGAGGCTTGTGTCTTTGGCTTTAAGGGGAGGAATCGACCCTAAGATTATAGTTGAGCAGTTAAAGGGGATTAGATGCCCCTCTCCTAGTTGGGCTAATGGTAAGAAAATATTTTCTTGTGCCGACGCTTTATCGAGAGTCTTAGAGAAAAGAATAGAGGACCAGAAAAAAATTATTAAGGTAGAGGTAAAAGCGCAAGAGAAAGAGGTTGTTAAAGCAGCAAAAAAAATCGCCGTATCTTCTATTCACAGCAACATTGTAGGAGTTTGTCCCGATTGTGGTTTTGCCTTAAGACATCAAGAGGGATGTTTGATATGTGATGCCTGTGGTTATTCTAAATGTTGATTTAGATACCCGCCTTAAGAGTAATAAATAACCATAAAGGAGGCAGTATTATGAAAAAAATACTTTATATTGTGCTTGATGGATTGGGGGATTTGCCCATTGATGAATTGGGAAGCAAAACACCCCTTGAAGCAGCTGATACACCGTTGATGGACTCATTAGCGAAAGAAGGGACGCAGGGATTTATTTATCCTGTGGGAGAGGGGATTGCTCCTGAATCGGATATTGCTGTGATTTCTCTTTTAGGTTATGATGCTCATAAAGTTTATACAGGAAGAGGTCCACTTGAAAGTTTTGCTGAGGGTTTGTCTGTAGATGATGGTGATTTAGCTTTAAGGGTTAATTTTGCTACTGCGCAGGCAGGATCTTCTAAGATAATTGACCGGCGGGTAGGGCGAAATTTAACTACCCAAGAGGCAACACAGCTAGCTAGAGAGCTTAACGAGAAGGTAAAATTGGATGACGCAACTTTTGAATTTAAAAACACTATTGGTCATAGAGGAGTTCTGGTTATAAGAAAAGATGGTAATTTAAGCGGAGATATAACCAACACAGACCCTGCTTATGACAAGGAAGGAGTTTTTGGAATAGCTAAAGAAAAGTTTGAGCCTTATTTATGTGAAGCCAAACCTATGCCGGGACATGAGGATGACAATAGGGCGGTTCTTGCTGCAAAAATTTTAAATGAGTTTACTCAAAAATCGAGAAAGGTTCTTGAAAGTAGTGAGGTAAATAAGAAAAGAATTTCAGAAGGCAAACTTCCTGCAAACTTGATATTATCTCGTGACGCAGGAGATAGATTGCCAAAGTTTACCCCCATCAATAGGACCACTTCTTTAAATTTTGGGTGTTTTGTTCAAATGCCTGTAGAGAAGGGAATCGCTCTTTTATGCGGAATGAAGGTTATTGATGTGCCTTTGCCCTCGGGAGATTTAGCGAAAGACTATAAGATATGGGCAGACAAAGCATTAGAGAATATTAAACGATTCGATGCTCTTTATATCCATATTAAGGGTCCTGATGAACCAGGACATGATGGAGATTTTAATAAGAAAAAAAGTATTATTGAGTTGATTGATAAGTATTTCTTTGGCAATCTCATACCTCATCTTGATAGTAATGTAATTATTGCTGTTACTGCAGACCATTCTACACCTTGTAAGCTAAAAGCACATTCGGCTGACCCTGTTGTAGTTATGATTTATGGAGATTCTAAGGATGAAACTTCGTCTTTTGGAGAAAAAGAGGCACGAAAAGGAGCTTTAGGAAAGTTTTTGGGAAGAGAGTTGATTTATAAACTGGTAGAGATGGCGAAGCAGTAAAGTATTTAAGTAGAATCTAACTTTGATTGTTTCGTTGTAAAACAGAATCCTCCCCGATAGGTAGCAATATCAGTTTGCCTGAACCATACTACTTTTGCCCAACGGTGTATGGGCTTATCTTCTTCTTTTAGTTTTATCCATATTTCCATTATGTCGTTGGGGTGTATGTCTATTTTATTGTAAGAAAACATTTTTATTCCCATGCCACCTAGCGATATATCTGTGCATTTAGCGTGTAAATTAACAGGATGAGTACAATCCTTACAGATTATATTCATATCACATTTTATTCTGTGAAATTTTCTTTTTTCAGGATGGTTTATTGATCTATAGAAATTGTGAAAAATTTTACTATTTTCTCCTTCCATTTCTAAAGGACTCCCAGAAAAACAAAAAACCTGAATTTATTGCCTCCCTTCAATAAATGCTAAGCAATAAATCCAGGTTTGTGTATTTAAATTTAACATATTTAATGGAATTTTTCAAGAAGTAAATTTATTTTAACTCAATTTCGTAGAAAAGGGAAGGGGTTTAGATAATAAACATTATTACATAGAAATAATTCTTGACAAATTCTTTAATGGGAGTATATTAGGATGGTCATGGAAACAGTAGATGTGTTTAAGACAAGGAATATCCGTATCACTCCTCAGCGTATAGGGATTTATGAAGTGCTTAAAGGAGCAAAAACCCATTTGACGGCCGAAGAGATTTATGAAAAAATAACCAGTAAATTTCCTGCTCTTTCTCTTGCCACTGTCTATTCTGTTCTTGCAACTTTAAGAGAAAAGAATCTTGTTCGGGAAATAAGGATTAAGCCGGAGAAATCATATTTTGACCTTCGCGTTGATGGGCACCACCATTTTTTGTGCCGTATATGTGGAAAGATTTACGATGTGGATATACCTTTTTGTGATGTCCTGAAAAAGAAGAGAGTTGGGGAATTTATTATTGAGGAGTTTCAGGGATATTTTTATGGGGTGTGTAAGGAATGTCGGGACGAGAATAATGATGCTGGAGATAGAGAATTTAAGCGTAGAGGTAGATAAGAAGTTTATCCTTCGCAATATAAACTTAAGCGTAAAAAAAGGCGAAGTGATGATTCTTTTTGGTCCTAACGGGAGCGGAAAGTCTACTCTTATAAAAACTATTATGGGTCTTTCTGGGTATAGAATAAAAAAGGGTATTATAAAGCTCAAAGGCGAAGTGATAAACAATTTATCCCCTGAAGAACGGGTAAAGAGAGGCCTTGGCATAATGTATCAGCACCCTCCAAAGATAAGAGGAGTGCGCCTTTACGAACTGGCAAAGTTTTTATCAACCGATAACAGGTTAATTGCCGAGATGGCAGAGAAGCTTTCTTTGAAGGAACACCTTAATCGGGAGATAAATATGGATTTCTCTGGCGGAGAGATGAAACGCTCTGAACTTTTCCAGCTTGTCTTACAGAATCCTGATTTTCTTCTTCTTGATGAGCCAGAGTCAGGGGTTGATATTGAAAATATTTCTCTTATGGGGGAAGTTTTGAATGAATACCTTAACAGGGAAAGTAAAGCCGCACTAATAATTACTCACACCGGTTACATTCTTGATTACGTTAATGCTACAAAAGGATGTGTGATGATGAATGGAGAACTTTGGTGTGTGGGTTCTCCCAAAGAGATGTTTGAAGTTATAAGAAAAGAAGGTTATGAAGAATGTAAGATATGCCATGGAGAAAAAAGACATCATTAATTTCATAGATGAGAATGATAAAGAAGCAATAGCTTCTTCTGGGATGGATTTTTCTGAAAAATCACGTTCGGCAAGTTTTATTCAGGAAGATAATAGGGTTATTCTTTACCGTTCACTCTTTAAAGGTATTGAAATTATGGGCATTGAAGAGGCGCTGCGTACATATCCTGAAGTTAAAAAAAGATATTGGGGGAGCGCTTTTACTAAGTTGAGGAAAGATTATCCTCGTGATACCGAGGGAGGTTATTTTATAAGAGTAAAGAAAGGTGAGGAAGTTGCTTTTCCTATTCAGGCCTGTCTTTTTTTAAAGAAGAATAGGTTTAACCAGAAGGTGCATAATATTATTATCGTTGAAGAAGGAGCACGTGTTTACCTTATTACAGGGTGTTCTGCTTCTCGTGCGGCAAATGAGAGTTTTCATTTGGGTATTTCAGAATTTTTTATTCACAAAGATGGCTACCTTAACTTTACAATGATACACTCTTGGAAAGATGATGTGCGGGTTAAACCTGTAAGTGTTGCTTTTGTTGAAGAAGGGGCGACATTTGTATCAAATTATGTGTGTCTAAAGCCAGTTCGTGAAGTTGTTATGTATCCTACGGCTGTTCTTTCTGGGGAGGGAGCTCGTGCAAGTTTTAATTCCCTTCTTCTTTCTTATCGGGGAAGTTCACAGGATATCGGCTCACGGGTTATCTTTAAGTCACCATCGACACAGGCAGAGATTATATCGCGGGCTGTAAGTTTGGGAGGGAGGATTATTGCTAGGGGGCATCTGAAAGCAGAAGCTGCTTCTGTAAAGGCACATCTTGAGTGTAGGGGGTTGGTAATTTCAGAACGTGGCACAATTCATGCTGTACCAGAACTGGAAACAGATTTCAGAGATGTTGATCTTTCCCATGAAGCAGCAATTGGTAAAATCAGTAAGGAAGAAATTGAATATTTATGTTCGCGGGGAATGAGTAAAAATGAGGCTCAGTCAGTTATTATTCGGGGATTTATGAATGTTGATATTCTTGCTTTGCCACAGGCCTTGCAGCAAGAGATTAAAAATCTGGAAGATAGAACCCTCGAAGGTAGTTTCTAGATGACAGCGAAAACTAAACTAGTAAGAGTAAGATTTAAAAAGCGCCTCAGAAGAACTTCCACAGTAGAGAGCTTCCGTTTTTCCCCCGAGGAGAGGATAGAATTTATACCCGGTCAGTTTTTGCAGATTGTTTTTGACGAGCATAATCTTGGTAATAAAGAGCTTAACAAGTATTTGTCTTTTTCTTCTTCGCCTGCACATGAGTATGTTGAAGTAACTAAGCGCCTAAGTCCCAGTATCTTCTCTCAAAAATTAAAAAGGCTTAGGGAAAACGATAGTTGTTTGATTAAAGCTCCATTGGGTAATTGTATTCTTAGGGATGACTATAAGAAAATAGGATTTCTAATTGGAGGCATTGGGATTACTCCCGTTATTTCCATGTTGGAGTATATTGTGGAGGAAGAGCTTAGTACCGATGTTATTCTTTTCTATTCTAATCGTAACGAAGAGGATGTTGCTTTTAAAGAGGAACTTGATAGGTTTCAAATTGCCTCTTCTAATATAAAAGTTGTCTATACTGTTACTGATGAGGAGCCTAAGAGAAGAGGTTATATATTTGGACGCATTGACAGCCAATTAATTTTGAAAGAAGACAGAAGTTTTACCGAAAGAATGGTGTTTATTTTCGGCCCACCTCGTATGGTAGAGGCGATGAAGGATTTATGTGTTGAGGTAGGAGTACCTGAGTATTTGATAAAGACGGAAAGTTTTTTAGGGTATTAATTTCCACCTCAGATTAACATAGAGGCAATCTGTGCGTATCTGTTGTAAATCAGTGTCCATCCTGTGTTAAAAAAGGAGGGTGATTATGCATAAAATGACCCAGAGGAATTTAGAGAGTGCTTTCAGTGGAGAGGCACAGGCACATATGAAGTATCTGATTTTCTCTGATGTGGCAGAGAAAGAAGGTAGGTCTAATGTAGCTCGCCTTTTTCGAGCTATTGCTTATGCGGAGAAAGTTCACGCAAAAAATCATTTTAAAATTTTAGATGGGATAGGTACTACTATGGAAAATCTTGATGTTGCTATCGGTGGGGAGACTTTTGAAGTAGAAGAGATGTATCCTGTATATAATAGCAATGCTAAGCTACAGGGTGAAAAGGAAGCGGAGCATTCCACACATTATGCTCTTGAGGCAGAGAAGATTCATGCGGTAATGTATAAGAAAGCAAAAGAAGCAATTTCTAAAGACAGAGATATAGAGCTTAGAAGTATCTATATATGTGAGGTGTGTGGTTATACTGTGGAAGGGGAAGCCCCTGAGTACTGTCCTATATGTGGAGCAAAGATAGAGGTGTTTAGGAAGTTTTAGGAGGTGATAATGAAAGAAGAGGTAAAAAAAGTGCTTGAGACAATAAGACCTATGCTTCAACTTGAAGGGGGAGACGTAGAGCTTATTGATGTGACGGATGACGGCGTGGTTAAGGTTAAGCTTAAAGGTGCTTGTGGCAGTTGTCCCATGAGTATTTATACCTTGAAGCTTGGTATTGAGCGGCGGCTTAAAGAAGAGGTGCCAGAGGTTAAAGAGGTGGTTTCTGTATAAGAGGGGGAGGTTATTATGTTAATGGTTGGCAAGCAAGTTCCTGATTTTGAGGCCCAGGCGTATTTTCCTCAAGATAAGACAGTGGAAAAAATAAAACTTTCTGATTATCAAGGTCAATGGGTAGTCTTGTGTTTCTATCCTGCAGATTTTACGTTCGTCTGCCCCACAGAGATTAATTCGATTGCCAGAGTTTATAGTGAACTACAGAAATTAAACGTAGAAGTGCTTGCGGTAAGTACAGATACAGTTTTTTCTCATAAAGTGTGGCATGAAAGTTCAGAATTAATTAAACCCGTTAAATTTCCTATGGTTTCTGATCCTAAAGGGGCAGTGTGTCGTCTGTATGAAGTTTATGATGAAGACGAAGGAGTGGCTGTTCGGGGAAGGTTTCTTATTGACCCAGACAGAATATTAAGAGCTGTAGAGGTTGTTTATCCTAATGTGGGAAGAAACGTAAAGGAACTCATTCGACAAGTCAAAGCGTTTCAGTATGTTCGTGAACATCCAGATGAGATTGCTCCTGCGGGATGGGAACCGGGAAAGAAAACATTTAAGCCGGGGATTGAGATTGCCGGTGAGGTTTATAAAGTATGGAAACCGGAGGGATAATATGCCATGTTTAGAGCCTGATAAGAATTTATCTAAAGAAGCGAAAGAGATACTTCTTGCACTGGGAAAACTTAAATCAGCCGAGAGAGTAAAGATAGCAGAAGAAACAGGGTTTGTTCTTTCTCTTGTTTCAAGAAAGTTACGGGAACTTATGGATAAAGAAACAGTGAGAGAAGAAAAAGGTGTTTATTTTCTTACAGAAAAAGGGAAAGAAGCTATCTCTGTGCTTAATTCGTAATAATTCAGACAAATAGTATGGGGAATAAAAAGGAGGAAGCATGTTTTTTAGGGAGCTCATTAAGACTGCTGATTGGAAGAAAGAGAAACATACGCCGGCAATAGATGTATCGCAACCAGTTAAGAAGGGCGATGTTGTAAAGGTTGAGGTCAGTATAGGCAAAGAAGTTCCTCACCCCAACACCACCGAACATCATATTGTCTTTATGGAAGTGTACTTTCTTCCCCGGGGCAGCAACTCTCTTTACAGCCTTGCTAAAGTTGATTTCTCTTCTCATGGAGCCTCAGTAGAAGGGCCAAATACAAGTGGGATATATACGGTACCGTCGGTATCAGTAAATTTTAAAACAGAGACTTCTGGAACTATTTATGCTGTAAGTTACTGTAATATTCACGGCTTATGGGAGAGTTTCTGCGATGTAGAAGTAGAATGATAGTTGGTTGTGATTGGGAAAGTAAATGTTCGGGGCGGCACTAATCATAGTATCGGCGGATGTAAATGCAGTAAGTTAACCGTATTTTTGATAGAGGCGTTATTGTAAACAGGAGGCAGTTGTGACAGAGAAGATTAAGAGCGAGGAACTCTTAGGTATCTTATACAATATTATTGATGCTGAGTTTACCACTGTTCATTGCTGCGAGCATCTTGCTGACCACATTAAAAATGGCAAGATAAAAGAAAAGTTCCACTCATTTATTAAGACAGCAAATGAGAATAGAGAGAAACTAAAATTTTATTTCTCAAAACTCGGCCTTAATGAGTACGAAGCGCAGAGGCATTGCAAATTTTGCCGGATAAGCCCTGAGAGTTTTTCTCTAATAGGCGCAATTAATCTTCAACTAGAGATTATAAATGCTGCTGTAAACTCTTACAAAAAACTTCTGGATGTACTTTCTGAAAAAGAAGTAAAACATACCATAAAAGAGATTATACGCACTAAGCTTAATGAGAAGAATTTTCTTAAAAAGGAGAAGCAGTTCCTCGAAAATAAAGCCACAGAGCAAGGCATATTTTCTAGCTACTGCATTCCCGATGTTGCTACAAAACTATGGCGATAGGCAAAGTTTAAGAAGGTTTATAATACCCTTATTATTAGATAATTTTTGCTCCGTTTTTTT